>NZ_JBEOOQ010000006.1:0-131926 GCF_040309305.1 Pseudoalteromonas sp. RB2-MNA-CIBAN-0110
AGCCACAACCAAATGGTTGCCCCTGGAGTAGCCGAAGAAAAACTTAATTCACTGTCCGGAATTAGCTGACCACAACATTTAAACCTTCAACCACTCTGGGATAGGATGGCGCCTCCTAAGTTAGCGTATTTTGACCGTCAAACAGGTAAGGTTGGTTATACCTTTGATATCCCAGATTGTGAAGCACGAGATGAGTTTGGTAATTGCTGTTTTGATTGGCGAGATATGCAATGCTCATTAATAAACGAAAGTACATCGCAGTCGGGCTCGCGAGCATTTTTTCCAAGACTCTCCCATAAAGATATAGATAAATACCCACAAACAAAAATGACGATTGTAGTGACAGAGTTAGCACAAAACCCAATTTATTGTTTACTGTTTTGGGAACGATTAGTTCGCTTTATGGATAACACAAAGCCATTACCTGATATACCTGAATATGAGGGTTACAGGCACCTAGATTCAATTACCGCTGAGTTTGATAAGCACAACAATCGCCCTGAGGTTTACTGGCGTGACATGAGCTTTGCACAACAAACCGAAATTTATGATGAGTTATATGCTGAAGCATACAAAATAGATTGGTACAACGACGAGCCACACCCTGAAATAACCAAACCATGGTTACGGTGGACGCCTGAGCCCGAGCGAAAACAAACACTTAATTGGAAATACAAAGCGAAACGGATATTTATGCAATTAACGTGTGGGATACCTTAAGTACCTTTTATGGCGCAGTTTGGTTTATATAATTAGAGTGGCTATATAGTTTGATTATCAGTGTACCCAGAAGGTAAAGGCTAGCCGACTATTCAAGGTTTTAATAGTACCTATGGCTTACCAATTGAGTATTACAAAGCGGATGAAAACCTAGAACATTATCTTGGGGTGATGACCGTAAGTACAGTCACCGCATTGGTCAAGTTATAAGCCAAGCAGTAATTAATTTATAAGAAGTAGATTGTTAAAGGAGTAACTATGAACATAGATGATAAAAGATCAGAGGACGAAAGAATACTTGATGAGCTAGTTGAGCGCCACATTGCTGAAGAGGAAGATGGTTTAACTCACGAAGAACGAGAAAAAATAAAAAGAGAAAACCGTGTTAACGCAATTAAACAGTGGTGCGCTGAAAATCCTGGTCGAGACCCAGCTAGAGCGAAAGATAAAACCATAAAACAACTCGCTCTAGATGAAAAAGCGGTCGTCCGATTAGAAGAATTTAGAAAAAATAACCCTGAAAAAATGCTAGAAATCGAAAGGAGAGGCGATAACAAAAGTAAATACCGTGATAATAGACAAACCTACAAAGAGCAACTGCCAAGAAACTACTTACATGTAGACAGTTATGAAACGCGATTAAAAAAAGCCGAAGCACTCAATGGCTGCGGGTTTAAAACCCGTACGTTTAAAAGTAAGCGTTTTACTGATGAATACGCAGCAGAGCTCAAGTCGCCTAATCGTGGCTCAACGCTTGAGGGACATTGGGTTCGCACCGATGGGCAACAACTTGCTATTTCATGGTTTGGAGGGTGGTCGAACTTATTTACTATTCTTGGCTTTGGTTGTACGAGCCTCGCATTACTCGTATTTGGTTTCCATATTCTTGCTCTTATCATGGACGGGTTTGAATATTTCTGGGTGATGGCTTCAATCTATGTGGTGCTCTTTGGTTTAGGAGTGTTTACGTTAAAACACCGGGCTATTTTATCGCACCGAGATAAGTTTTACTTCAATCGCCATACTGGGCTTGTAAAAACCCCGCATACTTTATTTAGAAAACCGTTTTATTTACCTTACGAAGATATTGTTTGCTATGGTGCAAATGAGCGTAATGTCGGCTCAGCCCGTGGTGGTTCACGCGTGTTTGTGTCCCTTATGGTGCCGTTAAAATACCCGAAACGTTATCGTCTCACTAAACCAATATTTTACGTGGGTGGTTTTAACCGAGAGTGGGATTCGCTGCAATATGCAACAGCCATGACTTTTATGGATACATCAATCCCGCTTGGCACGCATTTATATCAATCGATAGAGCACTACTTCAAAATCGATAAAGATATAACGGAAAAACATGCCTTTCCTGAGGAGCTAAAACCTTATTTAGACCAGGATGACTGCCAAGTAAACAGACATAAAGTATGGTGATGTAAAAAACAGCGGTTAGTGTGAATCGCTGTTTTGCCTTATGCAAAAATCAACTTTAAAAACACAATTAGAGTGGCTGTCTAGTTTAATTATGAATTTGAGTGGCTGTCTAGTTTAATTATGAATTTGAGTGGCTGTCTAGTTTAATTATGAATTTGATGATAATAATCCTAGCCTAAATGCTGCAGTTTATGAGTTTGAAATTGAATCTCCTAGTATTAGTGTGTTTGATGTTGAAATAACACCAACACTTATATATAACGAAGATTTAACCTTACCAATAGATTTTGATGCGTTTGAAAAGCCAATTGAAAATGCCTCACCTGATTTAGCAATTGCATAAGGAACCTGATGCAAAAAAATAATTACTTTGGTGTTGGAATAATGCCAAAGAAAACGAAGTTTAATCGCTTTTTTGAATATCGCAGTATAAAAAATATATATCACGAATTTAAAGGCCTGTGTTTTTTATATGATTGGCTTGATACGAACAAGTTATATGAAAATCAGCGCGAAAAATACAAACTTGTCCCTTGTGGTAATAACCCTATAAAAGCCATTTTATTTGGGCCAATGGCTATAGGGGCTGTATTAAGTCTATTATTACTAATAGCCTGTGTCGTAGCAACATACTCTGAAGAGCCATTCCCTTGGTGGCTTGTAATCTTTACCTTTTCTTGGAATTTATTCTTTTTAAATTTATTACCGATCACAGCAAGATACATACCAGATAGGGTGATGTACCTTGATAGGCAAAACCAAACGGTCGGGTTTACTTTTGAGATACCAGGTTGTGAACAAAGAGATGACTTAGGTAACTGTTGCTTTAAATGGGAAGAGATTGTTTGCAGGTTAACCTCGAAAATGGGCGCGCCGGGTGTAATGAATTACTTTCCAGAAATTAGTCATATAGACCAAGATAAGTACCCTAAAACAATAGTAACCGGTTCAGTTGTAGAACTTTCAGCCAATCCAGTGCATTGTTATTTATTGTGGGAGTGTTATGTACGTTTTATGGATTTAAGTAAGCCATTGCCCGATGTGCCTGTATATGAACAACACCGTCATTCAGATCCAATTACAGCAGAGTTTGATAAAAAAAATAATCGTCCTTCAGACTTTTGGGTAGACTTTTCAATTGAACAGCAAATTGAGATTAGGGACGAAATTTTAGAAGATGCTTTTCCATATGATTGGCTGAAAGGTAGAGAGCAGGAAGAAGTAATCAAACCTTGGCAGCATTGGAAAGCAGAGCCTGAGCGCATAGAGCAATTAACGTGGAAATATAAAGTAAAGCGTTTATTGATTCAACTTTTTATCGGCTTTCCGTGAGACTGTTTAAGTTTCAGAGTCCATGATACTTTAACAATCAGAAAAGGAACTTAAGCAGAGGCACCTTAAAGTGCCTCTGTTTATCAAAGGAATCTGATGCAAAATAATGACTACCTAGCCGTTGATATTATGCCTAAAAAAACGCGGTTCAATCGTTTTTTTTATCCTGAGAGATTAAATAGCTTTAAAGAAAAGTTTAAAGGCTTGTGTTACTTGTATGACTTACCTTCTAAAAAACAGAAGGCAATACAAAAACACCCAGAACGATATAAAGTAGAAATGTGTGGAAATAATTCCGTCAGGGTTATTTTATTTGGCCCAATAATAATCGGATTTACTTTGAGTATAATCTTGTTGATCTGTTGCTTAGTGGCTACCTATTCCAAGGACCCATTCCAGTGGTGGATACCTATACTTACTTTTTCTTGGAATTTGTTTTTTCTTAATTTACTGCCACTAACAGACAGTTACATCCCCAAAAAACAAATATACTTTGATAGACAAAAGCAGCTAGTAGGCTTTACTTATCCTATCCCTGGTTGCGAAGCGCGTGATGAGCAGGGTAATTGTTGTTTTAAGTGGGCTGATATTGTATGCCATTTAGATATGGTTGCAACACGCCCGGGTGTAATGGGGTTTGTACCCTATATAAGTCATGTTGATGAGGATAAATACCCTGACACTAAAATTGTTGTGCAAGTGCCAGATAACTCAAATAACCCAATGAACTGTTATTTATATTGGGAGCGTGTAGTGCGTTTTATGGACAACAGCCAACCACTTCCTGATGTACCTGAGTATGAAAACTACCGACACCTTGATGGATCCACCGCTGAATTTGATAAAAAAAATGACAGACCTAATAAATTTTGGACCGATTTTTCACTTGCTCAACAAGCCGAAATTTGGCAAAAGTTTAATAAAGAGGCTGCTCATTTTAATTGGCTCAGAGCTACACCTAACGAAGAAATAATTAAGCCTTGGCTGCATTTTAAAGGTGCGCCTGAGCGTATCGAAAAACTAACCTGGAAATACAAAGCAAAGCGTTTAGCGCTACAGCTGTTTATGGGAATACCTTAAGTGTTTATAAAAGCCGCTTTATAACTTAAAGGAAGTTTGAGCTTGAGCTATACATAGTTTGAGTTTGTTAAAGGAGTATATGCTTAATTATAAGTACTTAGGCGGCTCGCAGTCTAAAAAATAATCTTCAATTAATTCTACGAAGAATGTTAAACGGTTTGTGTATTTTAGTTAATTGACAATATGACATCTTATATTTATTACTTCTAATACTTTAAGGTCAGCTTACCTCGCTTATAGCAATGTATAAATATTTAGACTTTATTATTGTAGTTATTTTTAATATCGCCAGTAAATCAGCTAAATCTATATAGGCATAATCCTAGGAATAGCGATTTAAAATATGTTACAAGTTGGCTTTTGTTGTTAGGCTAAAAATACAAATACAAGAGGGATTTTTATGATCAAGACAAGAACAGCAGGCGTGACGTTAACACTTATTCTATTTTTATTAATACCAATGCAAGGATATGCAGATATGTTTGGCTTTTTTAACAAGCAAGACGTTACGTTGTCGTTGTCTATTAAAGGCAGATTATTAAGCAATGGTGAGCCTCAACAAGGCGTTACAGTGACAAGAGAGCTAATTTATGGCGATACTTATGTTGATGAAGCTATAAGTGACAGCAATGGTTACTTCTATTTTAATAATAAAAAAATACGCAGTTCAAAGCCTTCAAACATGTTTTTTAATAGCTCTTTAATGCAAAGTATTCATATAAAAAATAAAAATACTGATGATTCAGTTTTATGGGTTCTAAATACTCTTTTTACAGAGCATCAAGGCTTATTTGCTGATAACTTAAGTAATTTAGAGTGCGAGCTTACTGAAGAGCCAATAACATACGATATACCGATTAAAAACACAGGACATTTTTTTACCGTATATACTCGCTGTAAGTTATAAGTTTATGTAGTGAGATTTAATAAAGTCACCAATTTATTATTGATGACTTTATTAAATTAATTAACGTTTAAGTTGCGCTTCTTTTTGATTTAGCAGACGAATAATAGGGTTTTGCTCTAATATTTTACTTTTTAAAATATAACCAATAATTAATCCAGCTATAAAGCCACCAATATGCGCACCATAATCAATGCCATCGGGGCCTGTTACTGCACCAAAAATGTTAAATCCTAACCAAATAGCGAAGAACCATACCGCAGAAAGTTTCTTCTGATAAATTATAAACATAAAAGTAAGGCTTGCGTGTCTGAACCACATTAAATACATGCCAAATAAACCGGCTATAGCGCCACTTGCACCCACGCCTGGAATTGTAGACATTGGGCTTACAATGTAGCTTGCAAACGATGCGAGTAGTCCACAGGCTAAATACCATAACAAAAAGCGTTTATGGCCTAACACGTCTTCTAAGTTATCGCCAACGATGTATAAAAAGTACATATTGCCAACTAAATGCATTATTGAACCATGTAAAAATACGCAAGTTAATACAGTCCATAGCTCATTACCTTTGCTTAAATCTGCAGGTGTCATGGCAAAGTTATCAATGACATAGCTGAATGAGCTCGGGTTTAAAAAATAAAGTGCAAAAATCAATGTATTTAAAACAATAAGACCGCGAGTTACCCAAGGAGTCTTTTGTGGCTTAATATTATATTCAACAGGCATTTGCGTTAAAAATTGAAACAAGTAGGTTTTCCAACTCACTTTTTGATTTAGCTCGCCTAAACTCACCTTTATTTCAGGGCTTTTTTCAACACTTTCAAGTTCGTCTTTATCAATCCAGGTGCCATCGCAGTGTCTACAAACATCAATTTCGGTATGAAAAGCTTCCAGTAAGTGAAAACGTTCTAAACTTTTTTTACAATCAGGGCAGTCAAGCTCAGAAACGCCTAATGGCTCACCAAAGTGAGTTTCAAATTTATCACCTTCTGGGCCGTCATTTATCTCGGAAATCATGCGATTTACTTCATTTTTTTCGAACCATAAGCCACCACATTCACGGCAAATATCTATTTCTTCACCCTGATAATTGGTTACTTCTAGTGGATGATCTTTACAATGTGGACAGCTTTTAGTTGGCATTTGTAAGTTCCTTTAACGAACCAACAGAAATATCATTCTGCTGTAATTCCATTTTTAATTGTTTAGCGCTATTTTTTAATGCAGGGAGTGTTTGAGTTTTAATTAAATTAGTAATCTCTTTTAATTCTTCAGCTGCTTGTCTAGCGGAAATTCTTTTATTAGCTACAGCGTCTATTAAAAATTTAGCTCTTGAGTAAAATCGACGTATTTGCGTTAGTAATTTACTTGGGGTTTCGAGTGTAGTTGGAGAGTACTGCATCGTTTGCCAAATGTACTTTTCGAGTGTTGGTTTAAAATACTCAATTTCTTTTATTGATGGGCTTTTTGCAAGTAAATTAGCATACTCTTCCATACTGTTTGCATTATCAGCAACTTCGTCAAATAAGGAGGTACGCAAATAGTAGTTATCTTCCATTTTACTAAATGAGTCAAATTTAAGCGCTTGTTCTAAGCCGCTTTGAGCAGCTAAATACACGCCGAATATAGTAGAAATAACCATAAAAAATTGATTTAGCCAAAAACCAGTACTTTTTAGTTCTTTGTGATCGACCGTTTTAAGGGCTTGCGAAAATTTTTGAGTAACTACAGGTGGTTTTGTATTGTTTTCAGGGGTGTGATTAGTTGGTTCCAACAGTTTGTTCCTTGAATATTTACTTCCTTTTTAGGCGCACAAGAATACTTAAAAATTAACCAGTTAGCAATGCTCCTACCCACATTGAATATACTTTTTACATATATTAAAGAAACCATTCGAGTATAGCCCTTCCCCTAAATTTTAAATTGTTTTTTAAATCATCTAGCGATCCAACTAAACAAGAAACTTCATGGCTCTATATTAATGAATAGAGAGTTTTTGTAGTGCCTGAGGCTATTTTGTTAGCAAAGTAACGTATTACCAATAAACGGACTAAAAAAACCTTCTTTAATAACTCAATAATGAGGCGTAGTTAGCCTTTATATTTAAGGCGTTGTTGGCCCAACGCCTAAGAGGGGTATTTATTTTTGTTATACAAAAGTGGAGAACTTTTTACACAGGCAAAGACTATGTATTTAAAAGCACAGCGCCGCTTTTATTTTCGCCTAAATGATCATCTTCATTGTAAATTGGGCAACTTTTAAGTGATAAGCAACCACATCCTATACAACCGTCTACTTTGTCGCGCAGGCGTTGCATATGCGCAATTCGCTCATCAAGTTGCGCTTGCCAATGTTTTGAAAGTGCTGACCAGTCTTGTTTTGTTGGTGTGCGGTTGTCGGGTAGGGTAGCTAAGGTGTTTTTAATCTCATCGAGCGTAATTCCCATCGCTTGAGCTGCTTTTATTACAGCTACACGGCGTAATACATCAGGTTTATAACGTCGCTGATTACCATTATTTCGCCAGCTCTTAATTAAAAACTTAGTTTCGTAAAAGTGAAGAGTAGATACTTTTACACCACTTCTTTTTGCTACATAGCCAACGGTTAGGTTAGCTTCGGTTAATTTTTTTTGTCCTAGTGGCATTATTTTAACCCTTCAGTTGACCTCAATATAACTTGAGGTTTTAAGCTTCTACCACATTAAAAAAGGAGCTAACTAAATGCAACAAAAACTTGAGCGTAATACTGTTATTATTTATTCAAGCGCACGAAAAAACGGCAATACCACAGCCCATGTTAATAGCTTTGCCGAGCAAAATGATGTGCGCGTAATTTGTCTGGATGATTATAAAATTGCGCCGTATTGTTATGACAAAAACTATAAAAATGATGACTTTTACGCGCTATTTGAAGCACTTTTAAAGTACGACCATTGGGTGTTCGCGTCTCCTGTTTATTGGTATAACACTACGGTACAAATGAAGTCTTTTATAGATAGGATCACAGATTACATGGATGACGAAACCTTGAAGCCGAAGTTACAGGCTTTACGTAATAAAGATTTTTCGTTGTTATCAAACGGATCATCGCTTGAAGCGCCTGATATTTTTGTAGAAATGTTTAAACGAACATTTAGCTATTTAGGTATGCAGTTTATTAACCATCATCATAAAAACACTCAATCGGCAGCATGATAAGCTGCCCTTTTTTCTTTGCTTCTGTTAGTTTTATAAATAGGTTAACTTATTTAAAACACAGGATTGTTTATGAAATACCTATTATTACTTTTACTTATAAGCCCATTTTCGCAAGCGGGTGAAAACCTTATTAAAGACTTTGGTTACTTTTATAGTGTCCCGGAGCATGTTCAGATAAGTGACTCTACGGTATTTAAAATAGCCTTTGATGTTGGTGATGGCGCTAAAAAAGGTGAGCAGAACAATTCAATGAACTCACTTGCACGTTTTATTAATATGCATGTAGCACACGGTGTAAAGCCAGATAACATTCAATTAGCGTTAGTGGTACATGGTAGTGCTAGCGTTGATGTATTGGCTAATAGTGAATATAAAGAACGTTTTAAAGCAGATAACAAAAATCAAAGTTTAATAAAGCAATTGTTGGCCAATAACACCGTGGTTTATGTATGTGGGCAATCGGCTACGCATTATAAAGTAGCACCAGAACAACTAATTGAAGGTGTGCAAATGTCACTTTCGGCGATGACAGCACATGCCCAGCTGCAACAGCAGGGTTATACACTCAATCCATTTTAATAATTAACATGACAAAAAATATTCTCTGCTTTGGTGATTCTAATACGTGGGGTTTAAACCCTGTAACGGGAAAACGCTTTGATGAAAATACCCGTTGGACATCGTTATTAAATAAAAACTTAGGGTGTGGCTTTAACGTAATAGAGGCAGGGCAGCCTAACCGCACGTTAGTGCATAATCCACCGTTTGATGGCGTGCTTAATGGTGTTAGTTATCTAAAGCCTTATTTGGATAAGCATGAGCTCGACTTTATTATTATTGCCCTTGGTACAAACGATCTTAAAAAACGTTTTAATTTAACACCTAGTTTAATAGCAGATGGGTTAAATGATTTAATTAACTCAATACATATTTATTATCAGCAAGGTAGTACTTTAAAATCTCCTAAAATTATTATTGCTAGCCCACCTAAAATAAGAATCACCGAGCAGTATTCGCGTATTTACGAAGGTGCAGATATAAAAGCAACAGAGCTCTCTAGTGCATTCAAAAGCGTTGGGGCTACTCATAAATGTACTTTTATTGATTTTAATACATTTATTAATGTAACAGCCGGTGATGGGATTCACTTTGAAAGTAATCAGCATTTAACGGTAAGCGCTAAAATCACTCAGTTTATTCAAAATTCGTTCAATAATTCTTGAATCGATCTGTTTGAATTTAATGCGACTTATGCAATCATCTAATAAAGTAGTGATATAAATTAACAACTTCGAGATGCTATGAAAAAGTACCAACAAAAATCTATTATAGCCGTTTTAACCGGAGGGTTAGTTTTTGTAATTGGCTGTTTTATTTTGCTCAATTTTGCAGCGCAGCAGTTAACAGCACAAACAAAGTCTGATGCTGAATATATTCTCGGTCATGTAGAAGGTGCAATTGCAGAGAGGCGTCGAATTCTTACCCCATTAAATAAGCTTGCGTTTAAGCAGTGTGACAACACAACCCTTCTTGAGATGCGCCGCGCTTTATTTGATGCAAAATATGTAATTGATATAGGCTTTTTTAAAGGTAACCAGCTAGTTTGCACTACGGGTGCAGGCTTATTAAGTAAACCAATTAACGACAAACAGCCTGACTTTATTCGAGATGATGAACAGGTGAGGGTTCGTTTTGAGCCAGAGCTTTATCTATTATTATTTAGTGAGCGCCCTATGGAGGTAATTATAGTCAGACAAGGGGATTATAATTTAATTATGCAGAGCACGCCCTTTACCAACATCGGAATTACTGCGCCAGATTGGGAAGTTATTTATAAAACACCAAATGCTTTGCATCATTTAGCAGGTAAAGAGGGGCTGTACCAGCAGGTAAAAAACAGCGTTTTTTTTCCTTACGAAACTAACTCAGTTTGCAGTTCTACAAGTAGTCAATATTGTGTAGTAGTGCACTTGCCTTGGAGTCTGTTTTTTTCTAATAATCACTTATTATTAATAATTTCGTTAATTTTAACCTGTTTAGCGGGCATATCGAGTGCGTTAATAGTTGATGCGAGGATTGCTGCACGCCGCTCTACCAATCAACGTATTCGTAAAGGGCTCAAAAAGGGATCATTTTATTGGACTTACCAGCCCATTATTTGTTTGCAAAGTGGCAAGCTGATTGGTTGCGAGGTACTTGCACGTTTTGAAGATAAGTACGGTGCTTTATTTCCAGATGAGTTTATTCCGGTTATTAGAAAAAATAATTTAACTTGGACTTTTACTGAGGCAATGATTGCTACCACAATAAAAGAGTTAACCTCTATAGAGTTATTGCCAGAAGGCTTTAAAGTGTCGCTTAATATATTTCCGTGTGATGTAGAGCTGGGTAATGTGTCGTTACTGCCGCAAATTACAGAGCTTACCAACTCACGCTTTATTATTTGTTTAGAGATAACTGAAGACGAATACCTTGATACAAGCATTGCGCATGCTCATTTTAGAACCTTAGTTGAATCGGGATTTAACTTATCATTAGATGACTTTGGTACGGGTTATTCGAATTTAAGAAACTTACAAAATTTGAGCTTTCATCAACTTAAAATTGATCGTACGTTTGTTCAAGATATAGCAACTGAGGGCTTAAAAGCCTCTATGATCCCAAATATTATGGAACTTGTGCATAAGTTTAATTATACCTGTGTGGCAGAAGGGATTGAAACCACTGAGCAAGAAGCTATTTTAAAAATGGCGGGTGTGCATTATGGACAGGGTTGGAAGTATGGTAAGCCCATGACGGCGTCTAAATTTAAAAATTATATAACTAATCAGCATTTTTAGATCTCAGCTGCCATACTAAACGTATCATTATAAAATTTATAAATATTAGGTTTATTATGATCAAATTAACATTAAGTGCTTTTGCATTTTTACTACTTAGTGCATGTACAACACAGTATCCAAACCAGCAATTAACAGGTAAACAGTTCCCAAGCATTAGCGGCGAAAGTTTAGAGCAAAGCATGGTGACTATACCCAGCGATTTTAAAGCAGATAAAACACTGCTGCTCATTGGGTACAAGCAAGATAGTCAGTTTGATATAGACCGTTGGTTAATTGGTTTAGATATGGCGGGTGTAACGCTCCCTACATACGAACTACCAACCATTGTCGGCATGGCACCACGTATGTTTAGCACATTTATAGACAGCGGTATGCGCAAAGGCATCCCTAAAGAATTATGGGGTGGGGTAATCACTATTTATAAAGATGGTGAAACAGTTCAAAAGTTTACAGGTAATCAAAGCCCAAATAACTCACGTGTAGTACTCATAAATAGCAGCGGCGAAATTTTATATTTTTATGATCGAGGTTTTTCGGTTGATGCGCTAAATAAACTAAAAGCGAGTATAGAATAATTGATCCTAAAAGTTAGTTTAGGCTAATGCATATTTAAGGCTTTATAAGTTATTAAGCCACTAATCCGATCTGTTATTTATCTTATAAAAGCAATTTTAAAAATAAAATTGATGAAAGTTATGCATTGATTTAATTAGTTTTTATCTATTTTAGGATGAGAAAGAATAACAGTACTTTAATATCAAAATCCCATTGTAAGTTGTATTTGATTTAGGTAATGTAGTGTAAATGTTTCAAGGACGAAATTTATGCCCCATAAAAACTCGGTATTTGTAAAAACAACGTTTCAATCATCTTTTCATTCACACAACTACACCGCTATTTTAAGAACACTACAAGCTTTGTTTGGTGATATTAAAATGGACGAAGTTATTCCTAAAGCTGAGCAGCGCACAAATTATGATTTGTTTTTAATCGATGGTGCTAAAAGCAAATGGCAAGACCTTATTCCGACTGACCTTATTTGTTTAGCTAAACACTATAGCGTTGTCATCTTTAATGTTGATAAAGAAGATGTGTGCGAGCAAAACTTATTGCTTAACCATTTTAATGGTGTTTTTTATAAATCTGATCCACCAGAAGATATTTTTAAAGGGTTACTTCGTGTTAATACTGGCGAGCTTTGGTTTACGCGTAAAGTGATTTCAAAAGCTTTTAACGATATTTTAGCTGTGGCATCGTCGTTTAATAGCTTACACGACGACATTGAATTAAAGCAGGACGATTACGATCATTTAACAAAACGAGAAAAGTCTGTTATTCATTTAATTGCACAGGGTGCGAGTAACAATACAATCGCTGATAAACTTAACATTAGCGACCACACTGTAAAAACACATTTATACAGTGCGTTTAAAAAAACTAACTCACGCAACAGGGTGGAGCTTGCTAATTGGGCACAGCGCTATATATCTGTTTTGCTGCCAATGGCTAAATAAGAGTAAAGCCACCAATACTTTATTAAAGTAAAAACCTTATCCTCTAGATTTTTTATAAGGGTTGGGTTAGCGAAGCACTTTCAACTCACTAACCACACAACCTATAAAGGCTACAATATGTAGCCTTTAGTTAATTTAGGAAGTCAGTTTACGCCGATTTTTTAGCCCATAAGCCTTTATCAATACCTTTTGTTATGAGATCTGTGAGTGCTTTTTCTATTGCTTGTGTTACACAAATGCTCATAGGTTCGTTGTCGCTAAAGCCTGCTTCTGCTTCTGCTAGTCGTTTGTAGCTTACGTATCTAAAAAAGCCTGCACGCATTTCTTGGCTAAGTACTTTTTTGCTGGTGGCTACACTCAATAATACTTGGCCTGTTCGAACATCAACAGCGCGTAAGTATATTGAAATAGCATCTTCACGGTAAAGTTCTGATGCGCCAATACCAAAGTATTCCATACCCAAACCACCTGTTTTTACATTAGTGTCGTAGCTTATGATACCGCCCTCTAAAATGATTTTTGCGGTTGTTAGCGGAGGTAAATCAGCTTGGTTAGGATTATCGGCTTGGCCCGCACGAATAATTTTTCGCTCTGTTAAAATGTTTTGTAAACCTTCACGCTCTACCGGCGTAAACCAATCAGATTCATGTAATGCTTGTATGAGTATTGAGTTAGCACCTTGAGTAACGGCAGTCGAAAATGAGCTAACGTTAGTTTGTGGCTTATATTGACCTGTTTGATCTCTAAATGAGTACACTGATACAGGAATACTCCCGACCGGTTTAGGTAAGTTTTTCAGATCTGCGAATAATTCGGTTGGTTCTAAACTAACTGCTTTTTGTTGCGATGGTGGAATTAAATTCCCTAGGCTCGCACAACCGCTCAATCCTATTAATATTATTGTTATTAGTAGTTTATACATTATCCAAACCTCGGTACTTCAATGATCACCACGGTGTCATCAATTATATTTGTTATTCTTACTGTAATAGAATCGGTTGTGCTGGTTATAACTTCAATTTGATAATCGCCACTCATAAATATGGAGTCTTGATTGAAAAGGCTATCTTCTATGTCCTCACCAAATGCCATATCGGTAATTTCTCTTACCATACGATTTAAATAGGTGCGCTCTAGAGTTTCTTGAAATTGTTCAGCGTAACCTTTTTCTACTACCGGTGCTTTATGCTTGTTTTGAGCTTGGGCTTTACTCAGCAGCATATTTGCATTGAGTGGGTTACCACCAAAGCTTGGGTTAATTGGGGTGTAAATTATTTCAGTTGCTGCTGCTGAAAAGCTTAATGTTGTTATTATTATAAGGGCTATATTTTTCATTTTACCATCCATCTTTAGCCATATCGGGTGTTGACACTGCCATGTTTTCGCGAGCCATTGCATCTATCACTGTATAAACAGCCTGCTCCACACGCTCATTTAAAGGCTCTAGTCGTCTACCTAAGTAAGTTGCGTAAACAAGTTGGTTATTCATTATTAACGACAGCTTTGTGCCTGCTTTTGGAATGACCGTTTCTTTAATTTCAATGTTAAAACCTGCAGTTGAAGGGAGATCTCGCCAGTAATTAGAAAACTCAAAATAGAACTGATGACCAAAGCGGCTAATACTCCTATCAAGTAGTAGGCCGTCAATCTCCAACTCTTCAGCGGCATAAGATGCGGGCATTAATAACAGAGAAAGCGAAAGTAATAATACTTGGTAATGGTTTTTATTATTATGCATAACTAAATGGGGAGAGTTGCTCTCCCCAACCTCAATAATTACATTTGAGTAATAGAAGTCACGTTACCGTCACCAATTTGGGTCACTGAAACAGTGCTGTTGAAACCAATTACGGCGCCTTCAACAATGTTATCGTTACCCATTTGAGTTACGCTAAACGAAACGTTTTCACCACCTATTAAAAATGCAGGTTGATCCATTCCAACTACCCAGTTACCTTCGCCAGTTTGTGAAATATCAATGCTGTGGCCATTACCTTCAACCATCATATCAACTACGTTCATTTCACCTGTTTGAGCTAGGTCAATTTGGTTCATGTTGCTATCTAAAATACCTGCAAGTGTAACCATGGCTTCGTTTTGAGAACCATTTTGCATAATATCGATATCGTTGTCGTTTGATGTTAGAGATATATCAGGGTATGAAGACTCAACAACAGCAGTGTTTTCTTGGCCAGACTGAATAACGTTAACGTCATTTTCAGACCCATTAAAGTTAACAACGTGTGCTGAATTTGATTCACCTACTTGGTTAATCATAAATTCGTTATCTGTACCTAAAACGCCCATGTAAGCATCATTTAATAAGCCAACTTGTGTAGCCGTTAATTCATTATCGTCACCAATAATATCAACGGTTGTTGAGTTGCTTAAATCAACCTGAGTTACTGTAACTTCGTTGTTTTGACCTTCGAATAAGTTTGATTCGATAGTATTTAAAGAACCTTCTTGGTCTAAATCAATTTCGTTTTCATCGCCTAATACAGCTACAAATGTTACTGCGTTAGTATTGCCTTCTTGTTCAATTGAAAGCTCATTTGCATCGCCTAAAATATCAGTGAAGGTAACAGTATTACGATCGCCGTCTTGTTCAATATCAAGCTCGTTATCGTTGCCTTGTAAAGAACTCACTTTGAAGGTATTCCAGTAACCGTTTTGCTCAAGACTCAGACTATTCTGATCGCCCATTACAGAGGTTAATTCAGCTTCATGCCACTCACCTGTTTGTAATGAACTGATTTCGTTGCCATTACCTTTCATATCTAAGTTGTAAAACCAATGACCACCAGTGCCTTGCTCTACATCAACGATATTGTCGTCACCAACAATCATGTTGACAGCTTCGTTGTTTACAAAAAAGCCTTGGCCACTTTGCAAAACATTTAGGTAATTATTATTACCAGTAACTTCGGTAATTACACCGTTGGCAACGCCATCTTGGGCATATACTTGCTCGTTGTTGTTACCAATTGTTGTTACGCCAACATAATTACCTGATTGTAATTGAGTAACTTCTGTTGTGTTCTCGTTTCCAGTAGTCGAAACCTCAATAGTATTACTATCTCCCTCTTGCATTAAAATCGCGGTGTTATTATTTTGCGATTGCGCCAATGTCATTGAATTAGCGGTGCTAAGTATAGATATTTTTGTACTAAGTTCTGAGTTTGATGCTGATTTGTTGTCGGTATCTGCATATGAGGCAAAGCTGGTACCCATTGCTATTGCAGCAGCACAACTTAAAAGTGATTTATTCAACTTCATTATTTTCTCCTTGAAATATTAAAATCAAATACCCTAAATGTTATAGGTTTTAATAAGGTATTTGTTGTTTCAGCATGCCGTGCCGATATATTTTTTGTGATCCGCTTGCGTAACTTTAGAAGTAGGTGAAGCGTAATATGTGACTATAAATAATTAAGTTTTAATTTGTCATAAATATTGAACTAACAAAGTTTAAGCTCAAATTCATAATCACCCATTAACTGTATTCCCCTATTTCATTTTCTTAAATCATCATTTTTTACCAAATAATTAACCTTTTATTATCATTGGTTTATGTGTGTAACTGGTGGGTTTTAATGTAATAGTAAGCAAAAGCAGTAAAAAAGTTTGACCCTATAATGGGTAAGGTTGTGATGGGGCAGTTCATTAAAATGACTGTGTTTAGTGTTTTTTTTATAGCCAAACTGGTCAAAATTTATGATTTTTAATTCTTTTTAACTTTTTAACTTGTCAAATATCGTATTTACTAGTTTGCTTATAACTTGCCACGTGATCCCTTGTACTTGAAATAGTGAACAAACCCGCTTAGTGCTTCTAAGCTAACCCAACTATGGATAGAACAATGAAAACAAAATTATCTATTATTACGCTTGCTTTACTACCTTGTTTGGCTTCGGCTAAATTACCTGATGCAGGAGCTCTTCCACAAGCAGCTGCAAGCAGTGACTCTGTTATTGTTAAATATAAAAAAAATGCAACACCTCAAATGCGTAAACAAGCACGAAGCTTGGTTAAAGCAAAAATTACAGATTTAAATAATGATGAAGTTGATGATAACTTCACATCATTATTCTCAGGTCGCCTTGCTAAATTTAAAGTGTCTGGCATGAGCACTAAAGAAGCTATTGAGCGTTTAAAGTCTCATCAAGCTATTGAATATGTTGAGCCAGATTACCGAGTAAGTATTGCGAGCGCACCTAACGACCCTCGTTTTGATGAGCTTTGGGGCCTAAATAATGAAGGTCAGACCGGTGGTACGGCAGACGCTGATATTGATGCTGTAGAAGCGTGGACTATTTCTACTGGTAGTCGTGATGTAGTTGTTGGTGTAATCGATACAGGTATTGATTATAGCCATAGCGATTTAGCGAGCAATATGTGGGTAAATACCTCTGAAATCGCAGGCGATGGTATTGATAATGACGGTAATGGCTTTATCGATGATATTCATGGTATCAATGCGATTACCAATAGTGGCGACCCTATGGATGATGAAGGTCACGGAACGCACGTGTCTGGAACTATAGGTGCGAGTGGTAATAACTCTGTGGGTGTAGTGGGTGTAAATCATGAAGTATCACTTGTTGGTTGTAAGTTTTTAGATGCAGCAGGTAATGGATCAACATCAGATGCAATCAAGTGTATTGATTACATGGTTGGCCTAAAAAACTCTGGTGTTAACATCCGCGTATTAAATAATAGTTGGGGTGGCGGTGGCTATAGCCAAGCGCTGGCTGATGCAATCGAATCAAGTGAAGCTGCGGAGCTACTGTTTGTAGCTGCAGCAGGTAACGACACTATTGATAACGATGTAAACCCACATTATCCATCAAACTACGAAAATGCGAGTGTTCTATCGGTTGCAAGTACTAACCAAACTGATGATATTTCGTGGTTCTCTCATTGGGGCTTAACCCGTGTTGATATGGGCGCACCAGGTACTGCTATTTTATCTACTACACCGGGTGAAAGTTATGCATCGTATTCTGGTACGTCAATGGCAACACCGCATGTTGCTGGCGCAGCTGCGCTAGTTTTATCTATTAATCCAGAGTTATCTACTCAAGAACTTAAAGATTTATTAATGAGCTCGGGCGATGCTAATGCTGCACTGCAGGGGAAAACGGTAGCCGGTACGCGACTTAATGTTAACCAAGCACTTATTGATGCGGATCCAACTCCTGGTTTTAAAATATCAGCTAGCCCGCTTACCCAACAAATTATAGCTGGAGAGGCTACAAGCTATACATTTACAATTGGCTCAATTGCCGAGTGGGATGAGGAAGTAACGCTTGAATTATCAACAACATTAGGTGGTGCTTATTTATCATCGCTTACAGCGCGCCCTGGTGATGACGTGATACTAAATGTTGAAACCGATACTGATACTCAGTGGGGAGATTACGAGTTTACCGTAACGGCCACTGCGGGTGATATTGTTAAACAGCAATCGGTTGAATTAATGATACAACCATTAGGGTTAAATGACTTTACCTACAGCAGTACTGGTAGCGTAGCAATTCCAGATAATTCTCCACAGGGGATTAGCTCAGTAATTAATGTTTCTGATGATTTAACCGTATTTGGCACAACCGCCGATGTTGATATTACTCATACTTACTCTGGTGACTTAGTTGTAAAACTAATATCTGCACAAGGTACAGAGGTAACATTGCAAAGCAATGTTGGTGGTAGTAACGATGATATTGTTAAGAGCTTCACGTCTAGTGCATTCAATGGCGAAGTAGCAAATGGTGACTGGACTCTTCATGTAGAAGATACTGCAGCCGCTGATACAGGTACAATTAATGGCTGGTCACTTACGCTTAGCGCTATAGGCGAAGTAAGTGCACAACCGCCACGTGCAGGCTTTACTGTTGATACGCAAGGTTTAACAGCCTCGTTTGTAGATACAAGCAATGATGCCAATAACGACATTACACAATGGAGCTGGAGCTTTGGCGATGGCGCTACATCAACAGATTCAAGCCCTGTGCATGCATATGCGCAATCGGGTAGTTACGATGTAGAACTAACTGTTACTGACAGTGAAGGTAATACAGATACATTTACCCAAGCCGTTGTTGTAAGTGACGTGACCCTTGAACTGAACTTAAAACGCGCTAACAAAACACGCCTAGGTACGATGCGTGTAGAACTTAGCTGGGAAGAAGTTGGTGCAGAGTCATTAAGCGTTTACCGTAATGGTGAGTTAGTTGATACCACTGCAGATAATGGTCGCTACCGTGATTACGTGCGTGGAGCTACATTACCATCGTACGATTACCAATTATGTGTAACAGAAAATGTGTGTTCGAATATCATCACCGTTTCTTTTGAATAAATTTCACTACTCCTAAAGTAATTTAAGCCCAGCTTTGCTGGGCTTTTTTATGTTTTAAAAAATATAAACTATGCTTTTTTATACGGGTGAGTTTTAAGCCAGTGCTCGGCTATTTGTTCACGCGTGGCAAACCAAACCTGCTCATGCGATCGGGCATATTCTAAAAACCGTGCTAATGCTTTTATTCTTCCTGGGCGACCAATTAAGCGGCAATGCAAACCTATCGACATCATTTTTGGGGTGTTTTCACCTTCTGGGTCACCTTCTTCATAAAGCATATCAAAGGCATCTTTTAAATAATTATAAAACTGATCCCCTGCATTAAAACCCTGTACGGCAGCAAAGCGCATGTCGTTTACATCGAGCGTGTAGGGCACAATGAGTTGTGGCTTACCTTCTTTAATACTGTAAAAGGGCAAATCGTCGCTGTAATCGTCGGCGTCATATAAAAATGTGCCATTCTCAACTACAAGGGCTGCGGTATTTGGGCTAGTTCGGCCGGTATACCAGCCTTTGGGCTTTTTACCTGTAAGCTTTTTAATGACGTCAATGGCTTGTTGCATATGTTCGCGCTCGGTTTGTTTATCTATATTTTGATAATTAATCCAGCGCAGGCCATGGCTTGCAATCTCGTGGCCTGCTTCAACAAAGGCTTTAGCTACATCGGGGTGGCGCTCAAGGGCCATCGCCACTGCAAAAATGGTGACCGGTATATCGTATTTTTTAAATAAACGCAGTAACCTCCACACGCCCGCGCGCGAGCCATATTCGTAAATAGACTCCATGCTGATATGGCGGTCTTCTACATGGGGAGCACTGACTATTTCAGATAAAAATGTTTCAGCGGCTGCATCACCATGTAATACACAGTTTTCGCCGCCTTCTTCGTAATTTAATACCACTTGCACGGCAATACGTGCTTTATTGGGCCAATTTGCATGAGGCGCATGTGGGCCATAACCAATTAAGTCTCGTGGGTAATCAGTTTTAATATGATCAGCCATATTATTTATCCTTATTTAACAAGGTTAACCAAAGTCCTAACGCTTCGCGCTCTGCGTCTGTCATTTTTGTCATATTAGCCAGTGGCATGTCTTT
This sequence comes from Pseudoalteromonas sp. RB2-MNA-CIBAN-0110, assembly GCF_040309305.1. NCBI lineage: Bacteria > Pseudomonadati > Pseudomonadota > Gammaproteobacteria > Alteromonadales > Pseudoalteromonadaceae > Pseudoalteromonas > Pseudoalteromonas sp. RB2-MNA-CIBAN-0110. The sequence goes on from NZ_JBEOOQ010000006.1 coordinate 20,487, forward strand.
AGTTATTACGGCGCGAGTATGCACAAGTACTTGCGACTTTTTCACCTGTTCAATTGAGTCGAGTTTAAAGCCAAGTGGCGCTGTTTGAAAAAGCTCAGAGGTAGGTGTTTCGCTGTGGCACTGCGTACAGTGTTTGCTGATTATATCCCACGCTTGTGCGTCGGTAATACTTGCTTGTAAAGGCGCGTTTTCGTCTGCATTTGGTGTACTGGGCCAAGGTGCTATTGCTAGCATAAGGGCAAAAAATGCTGCAATACCACTTATAAGTACTGAAGGTTTATTAACGCCTTGATGTTTTAAGTTAAAGTAATGGCGTATCCACATACCAATACCAAACAGCGCAATTAAAATAAGCCAGCCAAAGTTGTGGCTATACGTGTAAGGAAAGTGATTGCTAAGCATAATAAATACCACAGGTAACGTGGCGTAGTTATTATGAATAGAACACAGCTTTGCCTTTAAACCTGGCGTTGAGTCAGGGATTCTACCAGCTTCTACTTCACTTACCATATAGCGTTGCCCTGGCATAATAATGTGATACACATTACCCACCATACACGTGCCAATGAGTGCGCCTACATGAATATACACAGCGCGGTCGCTAAATAATTGATCAACCCCAAAAGTCCACAGAGCTAATAAACCAATAACCACAGCAATAAACACTTTGCCGTTTTCGACCAGCGGGGTTTTACACAATAAACGATAAACACCATAGCCTAAGCCAATAAAACCAAGTGATGCGCCAATAGCTGCAAATTTACTTAGCTCACTTTTACTGTTATCAATTAAGTACACATCGGCGCCAACATAATAAAGTAAGCTAAATAATAAAACACCGGTGATCCAGGTTGTATAGGCTTCCCACTTAAACCAATGCAGGGTATGAGGCATTTGTTCAGGGCCATTTTGATACTTAGCCACTTCGTAAAAGCCACCGCCATGCACGGCCCATAAATCGCCTTTTATGCCTTTATCTATTTTCCACTGCGGTGGTGTTTGTAGGTTGTTATCAAGCCATGCAAAATAAAATGAAGCGCCAATCCAGGCTATACCAGCAATAACATGAAAATAACGCAGTACTAAATGAGCAAGCTCAAATAAATAGTTTTCCATAACAGTTAAGCCTCTTCTAATACCGGTGAGCGGGTGTCTGAAAATTGATTGTTATCATCGCGCTTATACACACTTTTACCCATAATGTAGGTTTGCTCAACGCAGCGGTCGTCGCCTAACATCATCATTGCAAATAGTTTTTCATGCAGAGTTTTGGCATGTTGTATTCTAAATTTTAAAAACGAAGTTGCCGAACAATCCATTACAATAAAATCGGCCTCACAACCGGCTTCAAAATTACCAATTGTCCCTTCTAAATCGAGCGCTCTAGCACCGCCGAGTGTTGCTAAATACAGCCCTTTAAATGCTGAAAACTTTTGACCTTGTAACTGTTGGATTTTGTAAGCTTCGTTACCTGTTTGTAGCATAGAAAAGCTTGTTCCTGCGCCTACATCGGTACCCATGCCTACGTTTATGCCGTGCTCTTCACAGGCTTTTAAATTTAAAAGTCCTGAGCCTAAAAACAGGTTTGAGGTAGGACAGTGCGATATAGCCGCATTGTTATCTGCAAGGCAGCAAAGCTCGCGCTCAGATAAATGAATGCTATGGGCAAATACCGAGCGTTTACGTACCATTTTTGCTTGCTCGTACACGCCTAAGTAGTCTTCGGCTTCTGGAAATAACCCTTTTACCCATTCGCACTCGTCTTTGTTTTCAGATAAGTGTGTATGCAGGTAGGTGTCTGGGTATTCTTCAAGCAACTGAGTACATTTTTGAAGTTGCTCAGGGGTTGATGTGGGGGCAAAACGCGGTGTAACTGCGTAGCTTAGCCTGTCAACATTGTGCCATTTTTTTATTAGGGCTTTGGATTCGTCATAGCTTGTTTGCGCGCAATCAGATAAGTCGTCAGGGCAGTTACGATCCATCATTACTTTACCGGCAATCATACGTAAATTGCGTTTTTGTGATTCTTTAAAAAACGCATCAACCGATTGCGGGTGCACAGTGCCAAATACAAGGGCAGTGGTTGTGCCATTGCGCAGTAGCTCGTCTAAAAAGCGATTAGAGATCTCTTTTGAATAATGCTTACACGTAAATTTTTTCTCTGTCGGAAACGCATACTCGGTTAACCAACTTAGCAGTTGCTCGCCGTACGCCCCCACCATTTCGGTTTGTGGTAAGTGTATGTGAGTGTCAATCATACCAGGCATAACGAGTTTGCCATCGTGGCGGATAACACGCGCTGATTTATCAATCGTTGGCAGTATGTCTTGCTCGTAGCCAAGTTTAACTACTTTGCCGTGCTTGATAACTAATGCGCCTTTTTCAAAAAAACGATGGGCGTTTTCGCCAGCAATGGCAGGGTCGTCAACAAAGTCGAGTATATCAGCACAAACTACTGTTAAGTTATTATTGTTTTGTGTGCTCATAGTTAGCTACCTCTGTATGTAGAGTAGCCAAACGGGCTAAGCAACAATGGGATATGATGATGTTTAGTATCTTGTAATCTAAAAGCTATTTGCGCCTCTGGGTAAAACGCAGGGGTAGGTTGGTTTTGGTAATAACTATCTAAATCAAATACCAGTTTATAGGTTGCAAATTCTACTTCTGTATTTAGCCAGTCGGTAATTCGCCCATCGGTATCGGTTGTGCCTTGGGTTAGTTGTACCCATTCGTTATTTGTAAGTTTAAATAGCTTAACAGCAACGTTTGCTGCAGGTTTTCCGGTGCTGGTATCGAGTATATGGGTGGTTATAGGGCTTTTGTTCATAGCAGTGACTCCAATCTTATTTTTGTTATTTTGGCTTGTTCGCCCGCGGCTATATTTAGCTCTGTACTGCGGGTGTTGTGTATGCGCTGCTCTATGAGTTCGAGCATTTGTTCGGCCGTTTTACCGGTGGCGCACACAATAAAAATAAAGCCAAACTTGTTCAGGTACTCTTTATTAAGGGTAATCATTTTGGTAAGTACGGCTTCGTTTGCTTTGCTCATACCTGATTGCTCATGCCCCGCTTTTTGTGCGGTAGCAGCGTATTTTTTGCTAAGGGTTGATAAGTCACCTATTTGCGGGTGGCCTTCAAAGGCAGCTAAATAGTCGCTCTCGCCAAGGCTATCCCATATGCTTTTTGCGCATTCAAACAGCTGTTGAGCACTTTTAAATGGCATTGCTTTTACCATGGCTGCCACCCAGTTAGGGGCCGCGCAGCAATGCTCAAGAGCTTGTTTTGCTTGTGCATCATTTAGCGTATTTATTTGTAAGCTACTCATGCGCCTACTTCCTCCTGCGTGGTGCTAATTAAGGCATTTTTTAGTGTGCGCCACTGCAAGCCTTGGCGTTTTGGCGCTTGGGTTTGCATAGCCTGATAAAGGCCAATTAGCTGTCCACTAATCGAAATAGCCACTTCCATTGGTAATTTGCCCGTAATGTTTTTAAGCCCAACAGGGCAGGTCATTTGTTGTATTTGTTCGGCTGTAAAATCGCGATGTGCTAGGCGTTGTTTAAAACGTTTTGCTTTAGTGTCAGAGCCAATAACGCCCAGCCAATTGGCATCAGCGCGTTTAATAATGGCTTGGGTGAGTGCAAAGTCGAGCTGGTGGTTATGGGTAAGTATTAAGTAGTTATTAGCTTTAGGCGCACGTTTTACTTGTTCTATTGGCTCTTCATCAACCACTTTTACTACGTTATTTGGAATAGCCTGTGGGAATACATCTGCGCGGCTATCTATCCAGCGTATGCGCATAGGCAGTTGTGCCAATATACCAATAAGCGACTGTGCTACGTGGCCTGCGCCGTAAATGTCGAGGGTAAAGCGCTCGCATTGCATGCATTCAAGCATAACGGTGGCAGCCCCGCCGCAGCACTGGCCTAAATTTGCACCTAGGTTAAATTGCTCAATTACTTGGGCGGCTTCGCCTTTGGAAAGTAGTTCGCGGGCTTTTTCTATTACTACGTACTCAAGATGGCCGCCGCCAAGGGTGTCGTAAATATGCTCGCCGCTTATTACCATTTTTGAGCCTGTGCCGCGAGGGGTTGAGCCATTTGTGCCAAGTACTGTGGCAATTACATAGTTAGTGCCGCTTTGTTCGTGCTCGTTTATAGCCTGCGCCCAATTTTGAGTATGAAAACCCTGAAACGACTCATTTAAATTAGTCATGTTGATGCTCCTTAAACCAGCTAGCGGTTTGCTCAATTGCACTCAATACTCGCTCTGGGGTTGCGGGTGTATCCAGTGGGGCTGTGTATTTGTAATCAGCCACACTGCTTATTGCATTACGAATGGCGCTCCATACACTAAAGGCCAGCATAAATGGCGGCTCGCCTACGGCTTTTGATCTAAACACGGTGGTTTCTGGATTTGCTGAGTTATAAAGATTGACGTTAAATTCGGCAGGGGTATCGCCAATGGCTGGTATTTTGTAGTTGGCTGGGCCAAAGCTTACAAGCTGGCCTTTATCATTCCATTGTAAGTCTTCGGTTGTTAGCCAGCCCATACCTTGCACAAAGGCGCCTTCAATTTGGCCTATATCAAGAGCTGGATTAATTGAACTGCCTACATCGTGCAGTATATCAACGCGAGTTACCGTGTTTTCGCCAGTTAGGGTATCTACTTCTACTTCGCTGAGTGCTACGCCGTGAGCGTAGTAAAAAAATGGGCGGCCTTCACCTTTGGCTCTATCGTAATGAATTTTTGGTGTGGCGTAATAACCGGTAGATGAAAGCGATATACGATTCATGTAAGCAAGATTTGCAAGTTCGCTAAAGCTAATTTCCCCTTTACTAAAAGTAATGAGGTTATCTTTAAATACAACAGTGTTGCTGTCTACTTCAAAGTGCTCGGTAATAAAATCAATTAAGCGCTCTTTTATTGTGTTTACTGCATTTAGCGCCGCCATGCCGTTTAAGTCGGTACCACTTGAGGCAGCTGTTGGCGAGGTGTTTGGCACTTTGTCGGTACGCGTAGCACTAATACTTACCGCGTTAAAATCGACCCCAAAACCATGGGCTACAATTTGCGCAATTTTGGTGTTTAGCCCTTGGCCCATTTCGGTGCCGCCGTGGTTTAAATGTATAGAGCCATCGCTATATACATGTACTAATGCACCAGCTTGGTTTAAGTGTTGTACCGTAAACGAAATACCGTATTTAACCGGCGTCATTGCAAGGCCTTTTTTTATAATAGGTGACGATACGTTAAATGCTTTAATAGCCTCTTTACGTGCCCAGTAGTCACCCGACTCCTCAAGCTGAGCAATCATATCTATTAAAATATGTTGCTCTACGGTTTGATGGTACGGCGTGGTATCGCGGCCTTTTTTGTATAAATTAAGTTTTCGGATCTCAAGCGGATCTTTACCTAATTTGGCGGCTATATCGTCCATTATTAGCTCGCCCATAATCATTCCTTGCGGGCCACCAAACCCTCTAAATGCGGTATGGCTTACGGTATTTACTTTACAGCGATTACCTTTAATTGTTGCGGCTGGGTAGTAGTAGGCGTTATCGGCATGAAACATGGCACGGTCTACAATTGCATCCGATAAATCAGGCGAGTAGCCACAAAATCCGTTTACGGTAATGTCGGCACCTTCTATTAAGCCATTTTCGTCAAAACCAACATGGTATTGATTATAAAAAGGGTGGCGTTTACCGGTTAATTTAAAATCGTCGCTACGGGCTAGGCGCATTTTTACTGCGCAGCCAAGGTGGTAAACCGCAAGGGCTGCAAGGCATGCCCATGGTGCGCCTTGGGTTTCTTTGCCGCCAAAAGCACCGCCCATACGGCGGGTTTCTACGTTTACAAAGCTAAATGGCTTTTTTAAAATTTTAGCAACTAAGTGCTGCACCTCAGTAGGGTGTTGCGTAGAGCATTGAACATGAATGCCCCCGTCGTTATCAGGTTGCGCCAGCGCTATTTGGCCTTCTAAATAAAAGTGTTCTTGCCCGCCTATGCTTATTTCGCCTTTAAGCTGGTGGGCTGCGTTATTAATGGCGTTTTCGCTGTTACCACGGTTAAGTGAATGGGGCGGCCTTACCCAGTGCTCTTTGCTAATGGCTTCTTTAATATCAAGTATGGGTGTAGTTTGCTCGCACTCAATAACCACTAAGCGTGCAGCGCGGCGCGCTATGGCGTAGCTGTCGGCAACGACAATTAATACAGGTTGCCCGTGGTATTGAATTTCATGGCTGGTCAGCAGTACATCACCTGGAAATACTGGGCCAATATCAAGCTTACCGGGTACATCTTCTGCCGATAAAATACGTTTAACGCCTTCAACTGCCAGTGCGTGACTTGTATCTATTGATTTAATAAAGCCGCTTGTAACAGGGGCGAGCACTGGGTAGGCATGCAGGCAACCGTAAGGCTCAGGATTATCGTCGGCAAAATTTGCACTGCCACAAACTTGTTTAATAGCGCTTTCGTGATATTTAGATTGCCCAACGCTACCACCTTGCGCTTTTAGTTTATCCATTTCAAAGTGACGCATGTGAGATCCTCGTAATGGCAATGTTGTTATTGTTGCTTGCTTGCGGCTCACAAAACTCAATACCAATGCGTTGTAATAAGTTTTTGCTTACCGTAGTGCGGTAATGCGCACTGCTTCTTACATCGCTCATGGGCGTAAAGTCATCGTTAATAGCCGTTGCTGCGTCTATAAAACTACTTACTTGTAATGATTGAGATATCAGCTTTTGCTCAATATGATGTGCGCGTTTAGGAATAGCAGCCATACCGCCCATAGCGCAGCGGGCTTGAGTAATCATGTTTTGTGAATGCTCTATAGCAAGTACCAAACACACGGTAGATATATCGTCTTCAAAGCGTTTTGATATTTTATGACACGCAAGTTTTAGCGACTCTGGGCGCTTTGGGATGGTGAACTTACTTATTACTTCATCGCTTTTAAGAACTGTTTTTTTGTAATCAATAAAGTAGTCGGCAACTTTAATAGTGCGCGTACCAGCGCTGCTTAATAAATCCATTGATGCATTAAGAGCGATTAAGAGGGGAGCGGGATCGCCAATAGGAGAGGCATTCCCTATGCTGCCACCAAGCGTGCCGCTGTTACGTACTTGGCTTGATCCTAAGCGTTCAAATAGCTCTTTTGACTCTGGGTAATGGTTATAAAATACCTCAACAAATTGGCTATAAGGTAGTGCTGCACCAATGTGTAGCTCACCGTTATTATCTGCCAAGGTGCAAAGCTCCTTTACTTGGCTAAGGGAGATAATTACATCCGGTAAGAGCATGTTTTGGCTAAGCTCAATGGCAAAGTCGGTGCCACCAGCAACTAAATGTGCATAAGGATAAAGCGCTTTTAGCTCAACAAGTTGCTGGGCCGTTTGTGGTAAGTAAAATTTGCGAGGACCATTTTTTAAAAATGGAATATCGTCATCATATTGCGTATTAAGTGATGCTTTAAATTGAGCGGCCATTGCTGAGTACGGTTCAGCTTTACGTTCATAGCTATAGGCTTTTTCGGCTGCAAGTAATATAGGGCTATAACCTGTACAACGGCATAAGTTACCGCCAAGTGCATGAATAACCGTTTTTTTACCAGAGTACGTTGGTTCATTAATATAAAGAGCCAACAAGCTCATTATTATACCGGGCGTGCAAAAACCACATTGCGAACCATGGCACTCAACGAGTGCACGTTGCACGGGGTGTAAATCGGTTAAGTTTGGGTATAAACCAGTAGTCACAGCCTCTACCGTTACTATATGTTTTGCATGCGCATTACCTAATAACAATAAACAGCTGTTCATTGTTTTGTATTGCCAACTAGTTTGCCCGTTTGCATTTATACGCTCTTCACCCACTAAAATTGTGCACGCGCCACAGTCGCCAGTTGCACACCCTTCTTTGGTGCCCACTTTCCCTTTTTTGGTGCGTAGCCAGTCCAAAATGGTGAGACTTGGCGAACATTCTTGTACTTCAATTGGCGTGTTATTTAATAAAAATTGAATCACACAGACCCCCTTAATTTTTATAAAGCCCTGATACATAAAGGCTTGGCGTATGTTTTTTCTTGTTGTTTGCGCACGGGTAACAAAAATACTTTTTAATCTTTAATTAGCTTATTGCAGTTACTATGCCATTGTTGACCGCTTGGTCAGTTAAGGGCGGTTGGGTTAAATTATCGAGGTATAGGTAATAACGGAGTAGCCTTAAAAATAAGGCACGGTGAAGCGAATGCTTTTACTATTTAAATCTAAAGGGGAAAATAGGGCTGGTAAAAGCACATTAATGAAAATGCTTTGTGGTGTGGTTAAACCTGACCAAGGGGACATGTTTTTTAATGGCCGTATAATACCAATCAGCAATAGTACTTGATCAATTTAAGGGCTTAAACCTGACGCTAACTGTGTTAAAAATTTCTGATATAGAACAACTAAATAACGAAATTTTTGCCTTGTTATCGACACGATTTTCTTACCTCAAAATAGCTCACTTAATTAAGCTGATTGGTATAATGAATATAAAAGAGCCTGCTGATGCGCTAGATTTAGCAGGACATACCAGCATGCTTGCGGATCGAATTGTAAAAACGCCAATACGTTATGGTATGTTATTAAAAACACATAAATAATTGAATAACATAAATTAATTATGTTAAATTACGATAAAAAGAAGATACGGACTTAGCTTTTATGGACTCTAAAATTGATTTTTCTACCTACACTTTAGATGAGCTTTACTCATCAGCGAGAGCTATAGATCGCGAAGCCTACCCAGATCGAGCAAAAGAAATAGACGACTTAATTAAAACGCGAGAAGCACAGAGCCCATCTGAAAATATTGTATCAAAAGTAGCAGGAGAAAAAGCAACGCGCTCAGATAGGCTAGTGGCTGCTATTGTTGATGGCGTTTTAGGTGTTGTTTGTTTTGTACCTGTATTCATGCTCGTAGGGTTTGGTAGTTTAAGCCAACCAACACTTACTTTATCTGCAGGTTTGCTAGGTTATGGCATATTAAGCACGTTAGTGCTTCATGGTTACCTTATGTACCAACGCGGACAAACAATTGGTAAATCTTTAATGTCTATCCGTATTGAAAATTTAGACGGTACACAAGCAAGCTTTACTACAATTTACTTTAAACGCATGCTTTCTATGCAACTATTATCACTTGTCCCTTCTGTAGGTCAGTTTATAGCTGGTTTTGTTAATCCATTATTTATATTTGGAAAAGATAAACGATGTTTACATGATCATTTAGCGGGAACAAAAGTGAGTTATGTAGATTAATCAGGATATTAATTATGGCAGCTTTGCCTAGGCAAAAAAAATTACCCGGATTTAAGTTTGATTAGCAAAAGTTACAAAATGGCGTATTTCACTAAATTGTTAATATAATTAAAAAAACCTTACCGATTTTTTTTGACTAGTAACCAAGGATGATTATGAAAAACAACACACAGCTAATTTTAGCACTAGCGGCTTCTTTAATTTGTTACTCAACATATATTATTCATTGGTTTTCTTACCGCAGCGAAAATCAATGAGGTGATACATGAGAATGTTTATAAAAACAAACGAGTTTGATAAACTGGCAAGGCGTTACGCATGTATTAAATGTGGTACTTGGGTGAGCATAAAAGCCCAAAGCTGTAAGCAGTGCCAGCATAGTTTTACTAACAATGATAAAAGATCAATGCAAACACTCTATAATCAAAATAAAGAGCAAAACTGGCAACATACAATATTGCCTATTATTTTTGTGATATTGGTAATAGCTTTATTGCTCATTTAATTTTTGCTTAAGATTTAAAAGTGCTCGACTGCAACTCTGTAACAAAATCCCTCTGTACTTTAACGTGTAAAAACTACCCATAATTAAAATAATTACTCTTGTTAAGCCTTCTCTAAATATCACATAGCTAATGTTTTTTAATACATACAATAAGTTTATAAATTTCAATTACTTAAATTATAAATTTATTTGTATTCACTCGTTTTTTTGGCACGTAAGTTGAAACAACTCCTTATAAATTTTAAAAAGGAATTACCATGACTGCTGAATACTTTATGGTACTAGGGTTACTCGGTGTCGCATTTTTTGCTGTTGCAGGGGCATTGCTTGGGTATGAAAAAAACATTAGTGGCTTTGGCGTAGTAGTGGTGGCAACCGTTACAGCATTAGGGGGCGGTACCCTCAGAGATATACTTTTAAACAAACCGGTATTTTGGATTGCTACCCCGGAGTATTTATATTCAACCTATGGGGCCGTTATAGCAACAATTGCATTTATTCGATATTTACCGCGCGTTAATAATTACTACTTTTTATTAGTAGACGCTGTTGGTATGGCGTTATTTAATATTATGGGGATAGAAAAAGCACTCATTAATGGCTCTGGTATGGTGGTCGCAATTACCATGGGCATTACTACAGGTATATTTGGTGGTTTAATACGCGACGTAATTTGCCGTGAGGTGCCAACTGTTATGCGCAGCGAACCTTACGCCTCTGCGTGTTTAGCGGGTGGTGCAGTTTATGCCGCTTTATTTAGCCTTAATGTAGATTACATTTGGTGTATTTTAGGGTCATTTTTCACGACTATTTTTTTAAGATTAGGCTCTTTGCATTGGGGTTGGCATTTAACTATTTTCAGAAAAAAAGACTTCAGAGATCAAAGCGACTAATTTTAGCTACGAGTAGCCCGCGTTTGCATGTGGTACTCGTAATTATCCTCATCCCTTATAGTAAAACCCAGCCGCTTATAAAGTTCTAATGCTGGGTTGTTTTTAAGCACTGTGAGTTTAATCGGTTTTGACTGCGCACTTGTAATAACTTGTTCAATAACCGCTTTCCCATACCCTTTATTTTGATGCAGTGGATGTATTTGTAATTGCATTATTTCAACGTATTGAGCGTGCGTTTGGTATTTTAAAGTACCAATTGGTACCTCATTTATAACTATAAGATGGGAGCAGTGATATTGGTCATCAAGCCTTAAAACATGCTGTTGCTTAGTTAAAAATAACCCGGCATTTTCTAAGTGTTCAACCATAGTTAGTTTTCTGAGGCTTAATAAGTAGTCTCGGTCTGAATATGCTGCCTTTATGAATTTAAAAACCATAGTGCTCCCTTGCAACAGCCTTAATGTTTATATTTGTAGAACGAACCAAAATAAGTGCGCAGTATTAAATGTGCAAGCCAAGCTAACAAAGGCAATACTACCAATACCCAAGTGCTTTCCACCAAAGCCCGCCAATAATTCCCCATACACTTAAATTAATAACGCTCATTATAAGGCCCATTACCCACCAGTCTTTTAACGATACATAGCCTGAGCCAAACACTATGGGAGAGGTGCCTGTTGCGTAATGCGTTAACGACATCATGAGTGATGAAGCGCCAGCTAACAGTAAACCTAAAAATAAAGGCGGAGCGCCAAGCGCCAAACCTGCGGCGTAAAATGCGGCAAACATAGCAGTAATATGTGCTGTGGTACTGGCAAAAAAGTAATGAGCGTAAAAATACACAGCTACCAATATAATAGCCGATACAATCCAGTCAAAGCCCAGTTGCGCAATGTTGCTCTCAACAAGTGTTGAAAACCACGTTACCAAACCTAGTTTATTTAAAAAAGTGGCCATCATTACTAATGCTGAAAACCAAACAACGGTATCCCACGCAGACTTTTCTTTAAGTACATCGTCCCAGCTTAATACACCAGTCACTAATAAAACCGACAAACCTAAAAAAGCCACTGCGGTTGTGTTAACCGCGTAGTCAGCCCCTAAAATCATTGCAGGTACGCCGGCCCATAAAATAAGCAGCATAGCAAAAACACCCACCATTATTTTTTCGCCGTAACTCATTGGGCCCATTTCAGTTAATTTAGATTCTGCATAGTTTTTAGCGTCGGGCGTACTTTTAACTTCAGGTGGGTAAATGGCATAAACAACCAAAGGCACAAGGGCAATACATAGCAAACCAGGAACAAGCGCTGCGAGCGCCCACGTACCCCATGTAATACTAATATTTGCACCGGTAGCATCAGCAATCAGCTTTACAATTAGAGGGTTTGGCGCAGTTGCCGTAATAAACATAGCTGATGTAATAGGGTTTATATGGTAGCTCACTAAAGCAAGGTAGTGCCCAATTTTACGAGATGTGCCTTCCTCAGGAGATGAGCCAAAACTTGTTGCTATCGACTTCATTATTGGGTGAATAATAGCGCCGCCTCGCGCGGTATTACTTGGCGTTACAGGCGCTATAACAAGTTCAGAAAGTGCGAGTGCATAGCCAATACCAATTGTTTTTTTACCAAAAAGAGAAATGAAATTATAGCCAATGCGATTTCCCAAACCGGTTTTAGCTAAACCCCGAGAAATAATAATGGCAATACCAATCAACCAAATTAATGAATTAGAAAAGCCACTTAATGCATCTTTAATAGCGCCAGATGGGCTGTCATTAGTTACGCCGGTTAGCGCAACAGAAGTAATAGCTAAAATAGCAATGGCACCGATAGGCATTGCTTTACCAATAATGGCAACTACAGTACCAATAAATAAAGCGAGCAAATGCCATGCGTTTTCGGTAACACCTTGCGGAGGCGGTACAGCAAACCAAAGTAGTAAAACAATGGCTATAGAAATCAGTCCAGAGGTAACTCGAATATCAGTACCCTTCATTAAAAATGTCCCTAAGTTTTAGAAATACATGCATTCTGTTTATTGAAAAGGCGACGTTATTCTACTTCATCTAATAATAAAAAAGATGACGCACATCATATGAATATTAGACTTATTTGATTTTATTAATAAAGAGGTAATAAATCATAAACTAAAGTGATTGATTACATTACCCGATGAGAGCTTACGTTGTGCTTAATCAACTCTTATATTTTTAAGAGTTAGCTTGAATTGTTTTATCAACTAGCAAGGTCTTTGTAAGTCTTAACGAATACTTGGAAATACAATGAACTTAAAATTAACCAACAACGTGATTACTTTTTTATTAGCGAGTAGCTTTATGTTACTTGGCTTATCGTTTGCGTTAGGAGCAAACCCTAATACGTTAACGGCTACGTTTAGTTTTTATGGCGTTGATTCGCTAATGTCTGTATCTGCATTAGGTTTGATTAGTGGCTCATTTATGGTTGCTTTAGCGTTTGCCACCGTGCTCGCTCACCTTAAGCTAATGAAACCTACGCCAGCACTTTTACTTGCAGCAATTATAAGTTTAGTAGCATTACTTACCTTGTTTGCCAGTAACCGTTGGATGGCTCAACTTGGCGGCTTTCCAATCATTGGTAGTGGGCAGGGCATAATTAAATACTTTGCTGTAGTGCCTTTGTATTTGTTTTTATTTTATAAAGACAAACTTACCGACAAACAACACGTACTTTTAAACTTTATACCGGTTGCCATGGTTTTATTGTGGATTGGCGGCATGAAGTTTTATGAGTTTGAAGCAAAAGGCATTGTAAGTTTAGTAGAAACCTCACCGTTTATGTCGTGGTTATACACGGTATTTAGCGTACAAGGCGCGTCTAACGTGATTGGCGGGTTTGATGTATTATTTGCTGTGTTATTGGGCTTAGGGCTATTTTTAAATAATAAAAAGCTAATTATTGTAAGTGGCTTAGCGTGTTTAAGCGTATTTATGATGACCCAAACATTCTTAATTACCGCCACCGGTGCATTTAGTTCTTCCACTTTACTGGAACGCTTAGGGCAGTTTGTAATTAAAGATCTTTGGTATATAGCCAACCTTGTTGTTATTGCTTTTTTAATGATTTTTAAACCGGCTAAATAATATAAAAGAGGGATTTTATGATCAGTTGCAACCAATACGACTACATCGAAATTGCCTGTATGCACCATTTAAGCATTGAGCTTATATTAAAAAATGGCGATGGTGTATGCGGGATAGCAACTGACACAAAGCGCAATGCTAATAGAGACGAATGCATAGTTGTTAGCGTAAATAGCGAGTTGCAACTCATTGTGCTCACTACAATTAGTATACTTAAAGCGCGTGAGAAAAACCCATACTTTGACCACGTGAACTTTGATGTAAAGTAAACGCTTCACTCATTCGTTTTTATCATAAATATCTCTAGCGAGTCTGTATCATTAATATGTTAAGGCTCGCTTATCTCACCAATGCTTTAGCTAATTACGCGCTAAATACATAAAGCCAAAATTTTCCTACTACTTTCTTTTATTCTTTACTCGAGTTTTTCCACCTAACAAGGCTAAACGCCAACTATTAAAGCGTATAAAAATGCTAATCCTGTAATAAGTAAGCCTTTATATGCCCGTATATGGCGTTTGGTCTTCGTGCGTTTGTTAATTATGGTCGTAAAAGGTAGCTACATAAATAAAGCTAACTTACAGAGCCAGCTGTTTAAATAAACAGCTGTTTTAATTTTGTCCGATAACATCATTAAAAATCGTTTTGGTGAAAAATAACAAAGACCTTTTTATAACATGCTTAATAACTTGTTTACATTAAAGTTGTTTAGTGGAATTATTGAACAATGTAATATACGCCGTTTTGGGGGGTTATAATCTCGAAAGTTGTGTTCAGAAGCTGTTAGCTAACTCACCATACCGTTCAGCATTACATTTCAAATAAAAGGATTTAACTTGAAAAAAATAATACTATTCTGTCTACTTGCTTCTAATTCTGCTTTCTCTTCAGAGCATGATCACGAAAAGTTTCTTTTAGAAGCAATAAAAATTGGAAATCAGGTTCAAGAAAAAACGAAAGGTAAAAGCTTAGTTGAGAAACTTCCAATCATTGAAAATTTTGCAAAAGAGTATACTGATAGCCCAGTTGCTTTAGATATTATAATGCAAGACCTTGGTGTTAAATATTCGTTTGCTGGCTTACATAAAAAAGCGCTTGTTTCTAAAGATAGTACTGCTGAAAGTGAAACTTTAGCCCTTGAAGATTTAACAGACTACAAAGCAAAAAGCGCGGAAAGTGAAATATTAAAACGCTCGCAAC
Organism: Pseudoalteromonas sp. RB2-MNA-CIBAN-0110; assembly: GCF_040309305.1. Lineage (NCBI taxonomy): Bacteria > Pseudomonadati > Pseudomonadota > Gammaproteobacteria > Alteromonadales > Pseudoalteromonadaceae > Pseudoalteromonas > Pseudoalteromonas sp. RB2-MNA-CIBAN-0110. The sequence continues at coordinate 35,519 of NZ_JBEOOQ010000006.1, forward strand.
TACATCAGATTGTAATGTTCAATGAAGCTCACGATATTGCACAACATAGGGTGTTAACGTACCGTATGCTTTCAGGGCTATGGAAGCAAGGATATCGTTATTTTGCGGCTGAATCTTTAAATAGTTCAGCTTCATCACAAATTAATAAAGGATATGTTACTAACAATATTGGGTATTACACCCGTGAAAGTATCTATGCAAACTTAGTACTTAAAGCAAAAGAAATCGGTTTTGAAATAATTTCTTATGATATGCATAAACCAAGTAAACTCAATACTACCGATGAACGGGAAACTAATTCTGCACTGACTATAAAAGAAAAAGTATTTGATAAAGACCCTAATGCAAAAATCATCATCCATGTTGGTTATTCCCATATAAATGAAGAGGAATGGTTAGCGAGTAAACTTAAAAGTATTACCAACTTAGAAACACTTACTATTGACCAAACAACACGAATAGAACGAAGTAATACAGAATTTGAGCACCCAATATACACAAAAGCGGTTAATGAAGTGGGATTACAAGAACCATTTATCTTTGTAAAAGGTAATGAAACTTGGAGCTCTGATCCAAACAAATGGGATATATCTATTTTCTGGCCAAGAACAGGCTATTTAAATGGGCGTCCTAAATGGGCATCTTTAAATAGAAAATCATATGAATTAGCCTCTATAGATTGTAATGATTTATACCCTTGCATGGTTGATGTCTTTAAGTTTAATCATACAGATGAAGTGCCCTTTGATAGAGTTATAATTTCGTCCAAAGAAGAGTCGAAATCAGTATTCTTATCTAAAGGGAATAATATTGTTGTAACTAGTGATAGAAATGGAAAACAAATAAAAAAAATCATCGTACAGAATTAAAGTTAGTTAACAACAAGCCCTGAGGTGGACAGCAAGCGCTAAAGCTCACTTTCCACCGCAAATTTTAATAGCGATGACCCCCTTATTTTTCAATGCCGTTAAGTAAGTTGATTCGTCGTAGGGCTATGTGCTTTCCAGCACCTAAATAGTATTCGTATCCGCTTAAATGCCAATGATCTGATGATGGTATTATAGGGCTTTCCTTTGGCTCCTTGCTGCCAACTATCTTGGTCAATTAACGGTGCTTTAGCCCAAAATAAATAACGCACAGATAATCCTGCTCATTCTAGAAAGAGTAAAAAGGTACCCACACTAAATTTTTCAGTAATACCTTCCAAAACGCCAATTAAAACAACACCAAACACTTCTTTATATGCTGCGTAAAAGCACAGTAATAGATTGAACCAAAATAGGAACTCAGCTATGGTTTGTTTATCAATAAAAAATTAAAAAACGAGTTAATCTACAGGCTCTTTAGCAGTATTAGTTCTATATGGAATGTGTATTATGGATAGAGGTCAAAAAAACAAAATTAAACAGCCAGGTCTGCTTGAGCAAGTATTACCGACTGAAATGGGATTAATGCAATCATTAGGTGAATCCAAAACGCTGATTATAATGTTGGTGGTATTTTTAACTTTATCCGGCGGGTTAGGTTTGTTTTTATTAAAAATTTCTACGTGAGGTTAGTGGTATAAACCACTAACAAGCGACTACTAACTGTTTGCTTAGTTCTCTTTGCTACACATTACTACAAGTTATTATCAGCCCCTTATGCGGGCGTTTAGATTGTAGAATTACTCTTTTTAAGAAAACAGCCTGTTTAATGGGTAATACATTTATTACATATTGTATTAAAATGCTTAGAGTTAATTAAGAAACTCATTATTTAATTGAATTTGGCTATAGGAGTTATTCTACAGCCTCGTTGTATGCCCTTACCTTTTGTTTTAAATCGGGGGGGTATATTAAATGGGGGGGGTTGTAAGTGCAGGGTGTACGGTGTAAACTCCATTTATCGTTAATTGGAGGGCATTATGGTTTTAAAAAAACATGCAAATAGAAAAAACTTATCTGAATCTGAATTTAGAGAGTTATCAGAAAAAATGATAAATTCCTCAAGGTTGTTCACAGATCTTGAATTTAGGCTGAGAGATAGCAATAAAGCTAAATTTGTGCGTAGTGACCGATTGGTTAAGTTTAATTCAAGTATTTTTAAAGAGATAAAGTCATCAGCTAAAGCGAATGATTCCCTCACTGTTTCTAGCTTAATTTCTGATTGTATTATTCCCTCACTTTCCGTTGATTTAAAATTAAAAAAATGGAAAATGGTTTTATTTGACACTCGATCAAATACCATCATCGATGGTGGTAAAGAAATTTTTTCTTTGCAAAGACCTTTACCAAAAATTAGAGCAAATAAACTAACAGGTGATGAGCGCTATGAAATTAGTGAAGTGCAGAGTATTGCTAGTTCTCAAATTAACGAATCTGAGCATTTATCGTGGGAACCTGAAAGAACAGTTTGCCAAGGCTACGTGCAGGCTCTTATGGCTAAATATGGTTACGAACAACTAGTTTCAGCGGTGAAATCAGCAAAAAAAGAATTATCTTGTTAAATAACGAACATATAACAACACGCCCTGAGGTGGACAGCAAGCGCTAAAGCTCACTTTCCACCGCAAATTTTAATAGCGATGACCCCCTTATTTTTCAATCCCGTTAAGTAAGTTGATTCATCGTAGGGCGTATGTGTTTTCCAGCACCTAAATAGGATTCGTATCTACTTAAATGCCAATGATTTGATGATGGTATTATGAGGTTTTCCTTTGACTTTTTGCTGCCAACTATCGTGGTCAATTAACGGTGCTTTAGCCTAAAATAAATAACGCATAGGTAATCCAGCCCATTCTAGAAAGAGTAAAAAAGACAACCATACTAAATTTCCAGTAATACCTCCCAAAATGCCAATTAAAACAACATCAAACACTTCTTTATATGCTGCGTAAATGCACAGTAATCGATTGAACCAAAATAGGAACTCAGCTATGGTTTATTTATCAATAAAAACAAATAAAAAACGAGTTAATCTACAGGCTCGTTATGTAACTACGTGAGGAGAGATGATGAACAAGGAAACTATAGGGAAATACGTCGCAGTTTTGGGATTATTGCTTTTCTGGGCACCTCTTTGGGGAATTGTTGATTCGTATTTAATTATGTCCTCTTCATTTCAAGAGATAACGCTGTTTGGAAGTAATGAACCTAAAATATCACAAGAAGAAATGTCATCAACAGCTTTGTCTACAGTAACAGGGTTCATCTTATTTTTAGTTGCACTTTGCTTTTTAACATTTTCCGTTGTGGGCTTAAACTATCGAACTAAGTGGCTTTTTTGGGCACTAATAATATATTCAACATTGTTACTCTTCATGTTCCCTGTTGGTACAGTGTTAGGAGTAACTGTGCTGGCAGCGCTAGTTTTGAACAGGGAAAAATTTGGACTTGACGGTGACCTTACATAACAAAACCATTAACCGGATTTGTGCAAGAGCGCCACAAATCTGGTTATGGCAGGCGTTAGCTTTCTAAGAGGGTTTCGAGTTGAGAACAATATTTAGCTTTATTTTAGCCTCTTTAGTTGTTGCATTTTTAGCGCCAATGGCAATTGAAATGAAATTTACTATTATTCCTTTTGGTATATTTATTTGGACGTTAATAGTTGTTCTAATTTTAGTTCCAGTAACAGCATTTCCAATTTATAAATTTATCACTAAAAGTTGTGATTATTCGCTAAATACAGTGCTCAAATCTTCAGTTATATCTACTTGCTTAGTTTCTTTCTTTTTTGTTTTCCCTTCAGGTTTAGATAGCTCAATTATTAATGGTAAGGTATTGGTCGAAAATGGTTCAATTACGTTAATAGGTTATGGATATAGCTTTTTACAATTGTTTTTATTTTCTATAGTAGGCCTTGTTGCTGGTATTGTATTTTACGTTTCAAAAATAGAGTTAAACAAAAGCTAAAGAATTAGGATGAAATTCATTCTAACTTTTACATAAATAATAAATTAAAGCAGCGGGTTAAGTGAGTTTTATAAAAATGAATCACGCAAAAAGCTGAGCTACAATGAAAGAAAGAGTAAAAAGCCAACCACACTAAACTTTCCCGTAATACCTTCCAAAACACCAATTAAAACAACACCAAACTCTTTTTATATTCCACGTAAAATACAGTAAAAGATTGAACCAAAATAGGAACTCAGCTATGGTTTGTTTATCAATAAAAATAAATAAAAAAACGAGTTAATCTACAGGCTCGTTATAAGCCTATGGAGGCTCTGCAAAATCATATGGAAATTCGCAATATTTCCTGGGAGCAAACAATCCCGCTTCGACAAAGTGTTCTTTGGCCAAACAAGCCTCCTGAATATTGCCATGTTGATGGCGATCATGACGCAATGCATTTTGGTGCCTTTGTTAATGACGAGCTTGTTTGTGTTGCCTCCGTATACATAAAATCAGATAAAGCTCGCCTACGTAAGTTTGCTACTAAAACTGATTATCAAGGGCAAGGCATTGGCTCTCAAATGCTAAAGTTTATTCTTCACTCTCTTAATAATACGGTTGTAATTTTTTTTTGGTGTGATGCTAGAGAATCAGCTTTAAGTTTCTATCAGCGCTTCGGTATGCAGCCATACGGGGAACGTTTTTATAAGGCTGATGTTTCTTACTTTAAAATGGAAGTTGCTTTATAGTAAGTTTAAAGCGGCATATAACAACACGCGCTGAGGTGGGCAGCAAGCGCTAAAAGTTAGGATGACACCCATTCTGACTTTTACGTCAATTATCAATGATAGCAGTGAGTTAGGTTACATCCATGAAAGTGCATCACGCAAAAGTCTGAGCTGTATTGACAAGATGAAAGTAGTAATTGGTAGCCCGATAGACGACAACAATTTTTATTAAAAAATGGTAAATAACTCGGCTTCATTGAGCCTAACTTCCTTTATAATAAAAGCGGAATATTACCAACGTTATGATGATCCTCAACTGCTAGGTTTTTTCTGCTGCATCGCTTATTTTAACAAATATATTTTGCCCATCAGAGTAAAAAAACACCCACACCAAATTTTCCAGTAATTCCTTCCAAAACGTCAATTAAAACAACACCAAACTCTTTTAATATTCCACGTAAAATACAGTAAAAGATTGAACCAAAATAGGAACTCAGCTATGGTTTGTTTATCAATAAAAACAAATAAAAAACGAGCCAATCTATAGGCCCGTTATAAACCATAAGGAAGTGTCATGAAAAAAATATTTGTCGGAGCAATAATTCTGGTTAGTTCTAGTGTATTCGCTAACCCATATAAAAGTGGGTTCGTTGATGTTTCAATTCAAACACAAGAAGGTAAAGAAACTTTTAAATTAGTTTGTCAGCCTAAAATCACTGTGGGGAAATTACCAAAAAACTGGGTTAGTTCTTGTAACGATATCGGCAAGAAACTTCTGGAGTTAGCTGTCGAAAACGGAGTGAAAGTCGATCCAGTTGACAAAGTATTTGGTATGGCTGGTGACTTTGCTCAAAAGGCTTCTAGTGATCTACCAGAAGATATTGTCCCCGCAGCAATTGTTAGCCGAGAATTTGGTAGTTAATGGTTTATAACAAGTAATAAACTAGGACAAATAACATTTTTCTGCGTCTCTATTTTAACTTACTATTATTTGGCTGTTAGAGCTATTCTACAGCCTCGTTATACGCTTCTAAAGCTCGGTGTAAATAAAATGTTTGATGATGCAATTATACTTGCTACCAAATTACTTGAAAGCGATGATGATTACTTAAATATAGTTATGAATCTTTGTCAAATTGGAAATAAAAAGTATGGTCAATGCTGGAATACTGAGTTTCATGTATTTGGTGTAATTTCATCTGATACAGATCATTTACCTTTAATTCATGTTAGAGAAAGATGTTCCGCTGAGTTCTTAGTTAAATCAGATAAAGAGTTAGCTGAAATTGTAGAGTATTACCGATCTGATGTGGTGATAGCTTGTAATCTAATAGTGAGTAGTAAAAACGTATAACAAGTCGTAAAGCAGAACAAAAAAAATCTGGTTTTTACTGCTATGTCGCTTACTTTAGCAAATATATTTTGCCTATTTAAGGCAGCACTAGATATAAAAATACAAGGATGCATAATTGAATTATTTAAATTGGTTACAAAAAACATACCTAGAGCTAAATGAGATATCAAATGAAACTATTAACTCTCATATCGACAAAGCAAAGTCTGATACAGAGCTTTTTAGGGAATTAATTAAAGTATTAGGTAGCTTATTTTTTATTATCCCGTTTAACTTATACCTTTATATTTCGGGTATTCAGGCATCTAACAGCTCTTTATATTGGTTGTTGGTTGTGGCTTCAATTGCTGTTGGTGGTTTTATCGGGCTTTATTGCGAGCAAAAGGTCATTAAAAAAAGTCTTAAAAAAATAATACAGTTGAAGGCGTTTTAAATGACTAATGATGAAGGGCAGTTAGGGTGACCTTATTCTAACCGTTACGGAAATTATCAATTATAGAATGGTAAACAACTTGGCTTTATTAAGCCTGATTCTCTTTAAAATAAAAAGCGGAATATTACGGTCAATAAATGCATGGGTAAATTGATTTTAAGTTGATAGGAACTCAGCTATGGTTTGTTTATCAATAAAAAATAAAAAACGAGTTAATCTACAGGCTAATTATACGTATCTCAGATTATGGAGAATCTTTTGAATCTTAAAATTAAAACATCTAAAGCCGACTATGACGCTTTTTACGCTCACACAGCATCTAAGGTGTTGAAATCCTATACATGGATACCCATGCTTAAAAATGTGTGTCTTTGGTTGGTGCTAACTTTTAGTTTTATGTCCTTCTTTCAGTTTCAGTCTGGCGGAATAGAAAATAAGTTGTTCTTTTCTGTTTTCACATTATCCATTTTATTTTTTATTTACGTCGCTCTCAGTAAATTTATGGAAGTGAAAATTGCACAATGTTTTACACCAAATGAAAATGGAATAATGATTGGTCCTAAAGAGTTTGAAATAAGCGCTGATGGTATAAAAGAAATCCACCAATATGGTTATAACTTTTATGACTGGGATGTTGTAGAGCATATCGAAGAAGTTAATGGTTCAATCTATATATATGTTGATAAAGTACTTGCCATAATTTTCAACCCTGAGTCGTTGAAACCTGATAAATGTAAAGAAGATCTTTTAGCTACGATGAACAAACACGTAACAACACGCCCTGAGGTGGACGACTAGTCAAATTTAGCTATTAATTGCAAATTTTAAAAGTGGTGAGCCTCTTTGTTTTTCAACACCTAAATGTAATCCTTATCGATTTAAATACCAGAGTTCTATATAGGCTTACCCTTCACTTTTTACTGCTTATAATACGCTTTAGCCCAAATCAACTATGTAACTACAACGAATAGAAAAACCAGCCACTCTACAAATATTTGCCTTGGAATAGTGGGCAACTAAAACCTAAATATATCCATACCTCTTGACGGCTTCGTCCAATAAACAGCGCAATCTCCGTTTATTTTCACTTCAGCGATATCATTAAACGCGCGCAATTTCCCTTAAAACCAATACCCTAAAAAAATAATTATGGGAGGTCCTGTAGTCAAATAACAATATTTTAGTAAACGCGAGTTCATATTTCGTCACGTAATATCCATACAGAACTTTAAGTTAAACATACGTTCGAGCAGCGTTCCCATTTTTATTTGACTCAATTTATTGGACATTCTTTTTATGAAATTAAAGTTATTTATCGCAATTATTTTTAGCACTTCGATGTCGTCTTACGCGACAGAAGCAGTAGATAAAACGGAGTTTTCATTCGAAGACTTAAAAGCGCTGGCAAAAGCCTCAGCCGAAAAGCCCTATACGGCAACCAAGGTTCCAGCGCCGGAGTTAATCGATAAAATTACGTATGACGAACACTGGAAAATACGCTTTAAAGAAGATGAAACTTTATACCCAAGTGGAAAAAAGGCACCTGTTCAATTATTTTATCCTGGGCGATATTTTCCTGAGCCAGTAAGTATTTACATCAGAGACGATAAAAATCAGGTTCAAAATGTACCTTTTAGTAATGATGTTTTTGATATGCCTGATGACAGCCCAGCTCACGATCTCCCAGAAGGGTTTGGATTTGCAGGCTTTAGAATAATGCGCCCAGATATGAAACCAGATTGGATATCTTTTTTAGGCGCGTCTTATTTTCGTACCGACGGCCCAGAGGGGCAATATGGACTGTCTGCTCGAGGTATCGCGATTAATACGGGCATGAATCAGCCAGAAGAATTTCCGCGCTTTTCTGCATTTTGGATTGGCCCCGCAGAGAAAAAAGGTGAAAGTGTGTCTGTTTGGGCATTGCTTGAAGGGCCTTCTATCACTGGTGCTTATCGGTTTGGTTTAAGCAAAGATAACAAAGAAGCCAAAGGCCATATCACCTCAGTGAGCGCTAATTTGTATATGCGCTCTGATGTTGAACGCTTAGGCGTAGCACCGTTAACCAGTATGTATTGGTACTCACAAAAAGATAAAACAGAAGCTAAAGATTGGCGCCCTGAAATTCACGACAGCGATGGCTTAGCTATTCACACAGGATCGGGTCAATATGTTTGGCGTCCATTAAATAATCCTCAGTCGGTTTCGACCAATAGTTTTATTGATGAGAACCCAAAAGGGTTTGGTTTAATCCAAAGAGACCGTGACTTTAATAACTACCAAGACGACGGTGTATTTTACAATAAGCGTTCATCAGCGTGGATAAAACCTACTGACGATTGGGGCAAAGGCGCAGTTCAGTTAATCGAAATTCCAACAAAAGACGAGACGTTTGACAACATTGTTGCCTACTGGGTGCCTGAAAAAGAGGCGCGCAAAGGTGATGAGTTTACCTTTTCTTATGATATTGAATGGCGTCCACTCGATCCAAAATCAAAAACGCTTGCAAGCGTTGTAAATACTCGACAAGGCTTAGGCGGGATTCCCGGCCAGCCTATTCCTGAAGGCGTTAACAAGATGGTGATTGATTTTGAAGGCCCAGTGTTTAAAGGCTTAGATAACAAAAGTGGTATAAAGCCGATTGTTGAAGCCAGCAACGGTGAAATACTAGAACCTATTGGAGTTTATCCGGTAGTTGGTACAAACCAATGGCGATTAGCGTTTGACTACAAACAAGCTAACAATAATCCGGTGAACATACGCGCGTATTTAGTTGATAAAAATGATGAAGCCATAACTGAGACATGGGTAAGTGATGCAAAGGTAACGATTAAATAAGCCTTTAAATAGGCATTAAAGTAAAGCGGGTGGCTATATTTTGATTTTCTTGTCAATTATAGCCACCATAATGTCTTTTAAAACGCCTATCAAAACACCATTAAAACTCTCTTTTATATCCCACGTAAAATACAGTAAACGATTGAATCAAAATATGAACTCGGCTATGGTTTGTTTATCAATAAAAATAAAAAAACGAGTTAACCTGCAGCTTGTTAGCTGTTTCGAGGGATTGTATGTTTTTTTTGAGTAAATTATTTTGTTGGGAGCGAGGCCGACAAAAATCAGGCTACGATAAAATGTTGATTTGTGGTGCTACGTGGCCAATTAAATTTGATACATATTTGCTTAAATTCCCACAAGGAAGTGAAATAGCACCACACACAGACAAAGTTGAATCTGGTAAACACTATCGATTGAATATAGTGCTTAAAAAAGCAGATTTGGGTGGTGAGTTTATTTGCAGTAATCCGATATTTGAAACAAAGCGAGTTAAGCTATTCCGCCCTGATGTAAGTGAGCATCAGGTATCAAAAGTTATAAAAGGTCATAGATATTTACTCAGTATTGGGTGGATAAGAAGGAGCTCTAAATGCTAGATTTAAGACCTAATTGTGAATGTTGTGATAAGAATCTACCTGCACAGTCCAGTGAGGCTTTTATTTGTTCATTTGAATGCACGTTTTGTTCTGGTTGTGCTCAAACGCTGTTAAATAACGTGTGCCCAAACTGCTCAGGTAATTTGGTTCAGCGGCCAATTCGCCCTTTGGCTGCACTAAAAAATTACCCAGCATCGACTAAGCGGGTATTAAACGAAAATGGTTGTGCGCCAAACACATAAGAACATAAAGTATAATAATTACATTTTCTGAGTATGGAGATCTGATGAGAAAATCCTTTGAATTTACCGTTAAATCAATCAAAGTTAAAATAATTAACTCTTGGTTTAGTGGTGCTAAATTATATGTGAATGGTGACTTACGAGATACTGACAGAACTTTGTTAGCTATTAGGAATAATACTTTACTATCTGCAAATTTAGGTGAGTTGGGTGTTCTAGAAATCAAGCCATTATCGGGGCTAATTACCGTTGAAATGGATGCATATTTGGTCAATGGTACAAACATTCAACATGTATATAGCTCACATAAACGCCTTAGCCTAAAAGAGCAAAGGGCAGCTCGATAAAGCTACTTTAAATAACGTATATTCCTGTGTTTTCCTGCATTTACCTGCCTTCAGTAATAACCTCCAAATGACTTTGAGGAGGTTTAAGCCCCTAAGCATACCAAGTTAATATACTTGGTTTACTCGATTACCTTAAAATCACTCACACTCTTTCACATAAAGTAAAAGCGCGCTGTACATTACACTGAGTGCCTTTGTTACATCTTTGTCGATAACAGCCTCTGCTGGGTGATGGCTTATACCGCCTGGGCTGCGTATAAACAACATGCCAACAGGGCAAATTGGAGCGATTGCCATTGCATCGTGCCCAGCGCCTGAGGCAAGTGAAGGCGATGCTTGGTTGTTGAGTTTACATGCGCTTGAAAAAAAATGCTGAATAGTGGTGTCGCACGCAACGGCACCGGCGGCATGCGTCCATTGCCAATCAAGTGTTAAATTGCGTTTGCTTGCTATAGACTGTGCGCTGCTTTGTATGGCGCTTAGTAAGTTAGCGAGATCGGTGTCGCTCTGTGCACGTGCATCTAGGCTTATGGTTGTTTTACCTGCGATCACGTTTGTTGCACCGGGGCGAGATTGTATTTGCCCTACGGTGGCAACTTCGCCATTTTTAGCATTGCTTGCTAGTTTTTCAATTTCGGTTACTAATTCAGCGCAGCCTGCTAACGAATCCTGACGTAAATTCATTGGCGTTGTACCCGCATGACCGCTTTGGCCTGTTAGGGTAAGCATGGCGCGCTTTGCTCCTGCTATTGCAGTTACAACGCCTAACGCCTGATTAACCGATTCGAGTACAGGGCCTTGTTCAATATGAGTTTCCCAGTAAGCTAGTAATTCATTTTTATTAAGTGCAGCTTTTGCGTAGTCGTTGGGATTTAAGCCAAAGTCGAGCATGGCTTGGCGCATAGTTATGCCGTTTGTGTCTTCAATGTTTAGCCACTGTGGGTCAAATTCGTTAGCGAGGGCTTTTGAGCCAATTAAAGTAGTGGCAAAGCGAGTGCCTTCTTCATCGCAAAAGCCCACTACATCTAAATGAAAGGGCAGGTCGAGCTTTAACTTATGTGCAAGCGCTGCAATTTCTATCCCCAGTAGTACACCTAAAATACCATCAAACGCACCTGCGTTTGGTACGGTGTCGAGGTGCGATCCTATAATTAAACGTTTAGCATGTGGGTTTGATGATTTAAGCCGCCCCCAAAGGTTGCCCACTTCGTCTTGCCACGATTGCATGCCTGCCTCAACCATCCACGATGCAGTAACAGCGTTACACTCTTTGTGCTCTTTTGATAAGTACACGCGGTGAATGCCACCTTGCATTTGCGATAGTGCGCTGAGGGTTTTACAGCGAGATAAAGCGCGTGTTGCGTATTCATCAGCAAGTTCTTTGTTTAATAAAGGGCTGTGTTGTGGGCTTACAATCGTCATGCTAAATCCTTTTTTATTTATAGTGAGCAAGGGCGGCAATGGCGGCTTCGCCTTTAGGACCTTTGTAACCGTTGGCATGCAAGCAAGCGTCTAGGCTAGCAAGTGTTTGTAGTACGGTATCTTTTCGGGCGTTGTAGCCCATAGTGCCAATACGCCAAATTTTGCCATGAAGTGGTCCAAACGAGGTGCCAATTTCTATTCCAAAATCGGTTAGCATTTGTCCGCGTACGTGATCGGCATTAATGCCCTCGGGTATATAAACACCCAGTACGTTGTTCATTTTATGCGTTAAATCACCAAATACATTTAAGCCGAGCGCTTGAATGCCTGTTAGCATGGCATCGCCATGTAATTTGTGGCGCGCTACGCAGTTATCCACGCCTTCTTCAATTACTATGCGGGCGCATTCTGAGGCGCAATACAGCATGCTGGTGGCTTCGGTATGATGATTTAGGCGCTCCTCTCCCCAGTAATTCATGATCATACCTAAATCAAAATAGTTAGAGCGCACAAAGGGTTCTGTGCCATCGGTATGATCGGCAGTGCGGATGCCTGCTTCTACCTTTTTACGTTTTTGGATCCACTCGGCGCATTTGTCGCTTAGTGTCAATGGCGCTGACCCAGAAGGTCCGCCTAAACACTTTTGTAGGCCAACAGAAAGTGCATCGAGTTTCCACTCATCGGCAGGAAGTTCGTTACCCACAATAGATGCGGTGGCGTCGCAATAAAATAGTACATCGTGCTTTTGGCAAATATCGCCAATATGCTCAAGAGGTTGGTTCATGGTGGTGGATGTATCGCCTTGTACCATGGCAAGCACATGGGGTTTTACATCAACAATGGCTTTTTCGATTTGTTCTGGCGTAAACACTTCGCCCCACGGTACTTCTATTGTGTGCACCTTTGCGCCAACGCGTTCTGCTATTTCAGCAAGTAGGTGGCCAAAGCGCCCCATAATTGGCACTAGTACTTTATCGCCTGGGCGTAAAATTGAGCATAATACGGCTTCAATACCCGCGCGCGATGTGCCATCTATTAGCATGGTCCATTCGTTTTTAGTTTTAAAAATTTCGCGGTAACGCGCCATGGTTTCGTTCATAAAACCGGTCATTACTGGGTCGTATTGACCTATAAGTTGCGCCGACATAGCACGTAAAACACGAGGATCTGCATTAATTGGACCTGGTCCCATTAATAAACGCTGTGGTGGGTTTAAGGTTTGAACTTGCGTGTTATTAAACATATTTTAGGCTCCCAGAGTCTGAATAAGCATGCGAATGCCGGTTATCATTAAGACAACGGCAAAAGCGCGTTTAAGTTGTTTTTGATCCAGCTTGCTACCAATTTTTACGCCAATAGGCGCAAATAAAATAGTCAGCGGAATAATAAGAAAAAAGGCAGGGAGGTTAACTAACCCCCACGTACCTAGGGGAGCATCGGTTGGCGTTGTGCCAATACTTAATAAGGTAATAACACCTGGTAGCGCAATTAATAAACCAAAAACGGCCGCAGTACCTACTGCAACATGGGCGCGTACATTAAATGCGTTTAGCATAGGTACGCCAATAGTACCGCCACCTATGCCAATCATTACCGACAAACCACCTACAATACTTGCCATAACGCCTTGACCAAATTTACCTGGCAGTTGTTTTACAAGCGCGGGTGCGCCGGCTCTAAATAACATGTTTAAACTGACTAAAATAGCAATGCAGGCAAACATGAGCACTAATGCGTTACCGCGAACGGTATGAGCAATAATACTACCGACTACCGCCATAACTAATATAAACGGTGCCCAGTATTTTATTAGCGCAAGGTCAATATTCCCTTTGCTATGATGCGAGCGAATAGATGAAAGCGAAGTAGGTACTATGGTTGCAAGTGATGTGGCGGTGGCTATCATCATTGCCGACTCTGGGCTTACGCCAAAACCTTGTAGTAAAAAATACAGAACAGGTACGATAACAATACCGCCGCCTACACCAAAAAGTCCTGCTAAAATTCCGGCAAAAATACCGGTTGCTATTAAGGCCGCTACTATTGGCCATTGGTTTATTATTTCTGACATTGTGTTCCTGCTGTAGTTACTGTTGCACGTCCATCTGAACGAGGATCTGTTGCAGCTTCAAGGCTTGTAGGTGTATCTAAAATCGCCCCAGCGTGCCCCATCATTTCGTTATTATTATCAACGCTTACCCAATCGTGGTCACGTTGATTTAATTCATGTTCTATATGAAAAACTAACCCTTTTTCAATTTTTAAATTTGTACTTGTATCGCCCCATGTACGTCCAAGTAACCACCGAGGGTCGCTAATTGCTTGTTTTATTGATTTATTTCGCCATGCGTAGCCTGCAAAAACAGCGGCTTGGGTTTGTGGTTGCCCTTCACCGCCCATTGTTCCGTAAGCAAGGCGACGACCATCGCTAAACTTTGCCATTGCTGGGTTAAGTGTATGAGCCGGTTTTTTATTTGGCGCAAGGGCGTTAATATTGTTATCCGCATCAATACCTTCATTGTTTAAACTAAAGCTTAAACCACGGTTATTCCACACAAAGCCGCCTTCACTCATTAATATTCCGCTGCCAAATTCCCAGTAAATACTTTGAATAAAGCTGACTAATTGCCCGTTTTTATCTCTGGCTGCCATCCACACAGTATCGCCAGGCTCTGCGTTAAATGGCCATTTTTTGGCTTTGGCCATATCAATATTGTTAGCAAGTTCGCTTAAGCGATTATCGGTTAGTGCGTTTTTATAATCGTCTCCTAATGCTTCAGGGTCAGCCCAAAGGGTAGGGCGATGCGTAAAGCTTTGTTTAGTTGCCTCAACAATTAAGTGCGTCCAGTCGGCATCGGTTTTAGCTAAATGCTTTAACTTATTTACGGCACCAATTATTTGTAGTGAATGCACGCCCTGTGTTGGCGCGGGTAAGTTGTAGCAATCAATACCTGATAAGTTAGCATTTAGCGCAGTAACTACCTCGGCTTTAGTATTTGCAATGTCATCTGCGGTGATTGAGCTGCCTGCTTTTGCTAAGTCGGCGGCAAATGAGTTAGCAAGTGCGCCTTCATAAAATGCGTTTAAACCATGTTTTGCTAGGTATTCAAACGTTGCAGCAAGTTTAGGGTTTTTAAAATGTTGACCTGCTTGCAAGGGGTTACCATTGGGTATGTAGAGGCTTTTAAACGCCTCATTGGTATTGTTAGCAGCGGCTAGTTTTTCGCAGCCTGCTTGCAAGCTTTTTGTTACGGTAAAGCCCTCGCGCGCAAGCTCAATAGCGGGTGCTAAAATTTTTGACAGTGGTAGTGCTGCATGCTCATCTAGTTCAAGCGCTTTTTGCCAGCCGCGTATTGTGCCCGCTTGAGTCAGTGCGCTTAATCCGCCGCGCTCTGGTATTTGCGCGAGCGTGTTATATGCCGTTGTATTAGTTGCTGCGCGGCCGCAGGCGTCAATAGCAGTGGGCGTTTTTTGATTTGGGTTATCGATAAGCCAAAAGCTGTCGCCACCAATTGAGTTCATATGTGGATATACAACACTAATAGCAGCGGCAGCCGCTACCATAGCCTCGGTAGCTGTACCGCCTTGTTTTAGTATATTTATACCCGCCTCTGTTGCCGAAAAATGAGACGCGGTAAATGCAATGTTGTGTGTGGTCATGCCGGTGTGTCCTGTTTAAAGTGTGCAGCTAGGTGCTTAACGCAAGCAAGTAGGCTTTTATCGTTACCGTGGCTCATCATTAATGAAAAACCATACGGATGATCATTTGTTAAATCAGCCAGCGGTAAATGCACTTGCGCTGAGCCACTAAGGCCCGCAATTGCCGAAAGCGTAATAATTTGCATGCGTAAGGCGCTTGTGTCGGCGCCTAATTTAGGTGCGGTTGTGGGTGTGGTGGGTAAAAATAAGCAGCTGTGTTTGTTTAGGTTTTTAGCGACTATTGTTTGCCACTCGTGCTGTATTTTTAACGCCTCTTGTTCTTCTTGCTCGGTTAAAGCCAGTGCCATTTTAAAACGAGCCGCAATTGCTGGCGCAAAATGAGAAAGCTGATCTGGGAGTTCAAGCCAGTCTCGGTGCGTTTTAGCAATCGCACGACCTTGTAATATTCTAAAGGTATCGGCAAGCTCACTTAGCAGGTTGCTTTTGGGGAGCTTAAAATCGATATGATGATTAAAATTAGGCTTGGTTTTTTCAAGCAGTTGTTTAAGTGGGGCTTGTAAAGCAGGGTCAACGAGTTCAAATAACGGCTCACAAATAACTAAGGTATCAACGTTATTAATAGCTTGATTTGGTAGCAGTACATTACCTACATCGCTTAATAGCTCGGCGCTCTGGGTAAGCCAACCTATGGTATCAAAAGGGGGAGCCAACGGTATTAGGCCGTCTTTTTCAATCACGTTATGGCTTGGCCTTATGCCATATAAACCACAATAGCTGGCGGGTATTCTAATTGAGCCGCCGGTGTCGGTGCCTAAGCCAATATCGGCTAAGTTAGCAGCAACTGCAGCAGCAGACCCCATACTCGAACCACCGCAAGCATGCCCTTTTAATTTAGGATTTTGCGCAGCGCCATAATGTATATTATTACCCTCTAAGCTATAAGCCAGTTCGTCAGTATGGGTAAAGCCTATAAAGTTACAACCAGCGGTCATGAGCTTATTAACCGAGCTTGCCGTACTTTGAGCCGGTTTAGCTGTTTTAAACCAATGTGGGTTACCAGCACTATTACGCTCGCCTTTTACTGCAAATACATCTTTTACGGCTAAGCGATTGTTTGCAAGTAGACCAGATTGGTTTGTTTGCCACAGGGTAGGACCGTGATTGCAAAATATACTTTTGTTGTTTTTTTTATCACTCATTTGCAGCTCATTATTATAAAACTGACCAAGTACTTACTTATTAAGTTAAGAGTGATTAAAAAGCGGGCTGGTTATTATTATTTTAATACCAATTTTATTAAAAACATGATCATTCTATCGGATTAAATAGCGCACTTACTTCGTTAAAAATTATTCATAGAGAACAACTATATGTCATAATTTTTGCCTTGTTATTGCGCTATTTTCTTCGCGTTATAATAGATCACTAATTTAATGCAATTGCTAAAGCTCCGCTTTTTAATCGGTAGTTTTGATTTTATAGTGTTTAGACTAAGCAAGAGGAATGCCATAAATTAAAATCCTGTCCAACTGGTCAGGTTTTAGTGGGTTGTATGAGAGTTGTAAATATGGGCTATAAAAATAGTGAGATTAAAATGAGTTAAAACAAACCAACTTGGTGCGAAGGTGCACCAAGTTGGTCTTTATTTATATGGTTTTGAGTGCTAAATAAGGGCCGTTTTACTGATGATTAAACCGTTAATATCGGCGTAAACCCAATCGTTAGGTTCTATGGTGGTGCTAAGCATGGTAATAACTTGGTTTTTATCACCAAAGCCGCGCTTTAAGGTACTACGCGGTGTAGAGCCTAGCGCCATTACAGATAAGTTCATCGTGGCAAGTATTTCTATATCTCGGCAACAGCCATTTATTATTACGCCTTCCCAGCCATTACTTAAGGCACGCTCAGCCATAATATCGCCTATAAATGCAAAGCGTTTGCTCGCAAACCCGTTTATAACTAATACTTTACCTTCACCATTTTCATGCAATATATCGGCGGCAAAAGAGTTGTCTTCTGGGCAGGTAACGGTAACTACTTTGCCATAAAACGTGGTTTTTTTACCAAAGTGGTAAAGGCCGCTGTCTGCTACTTGTACTTTATCGCGATGATCGTCAAATAAATCGGGTGTAGTAAAGGATGTCATGGGTTAAGTCTCACTTTGCTCAGGTATTTTAAGACCAATACCTTTTAAAATTATGTGGGCAATTGATTGCGTAATCTGTGCCACATCGGTTTCGTCGTACTCTAATTTGTTCATTACGAGTAAAACCTCAGCCTGAAAGTCGGCGTAATATTGCGTAGTAGACCAAATAGTAAAGAGCAAATGGTAGGGATCAACCTTATCCATTTTATCTGCGTCCATCCATGCTTGAAGTACATCAACCTTTTGTTTAACCCAAGGGCGGGTATTGGTTCTAAAGTAGTTTTGTAAATAAGGGGCACCGCGCAGTATTTCACTGGCAAATAAGCGAGATTGCATTGGCTGATTTACGGCGAGTATTACTTTGCTTTTAATATAGTTATAAAGCACGGTAGCTGGATCGTCGTTAATTGTGACGTTATCGAGGCCCAAGTTCCAATTAGCTATTATGCGGTCGATCACAGACTCATACAGACCATCTTTACTTTTAAAGTAATACAAAATATTAGCTTTTGGCACCTGCGCTTCTTTAGCAACCATGCTCATACTTGCTCCGTCGTAACCTAATTGCGAAAACAATTGCTCGGCGGCATCTAAAATTAATTTTTGGTTTTTCTCGCGTGTAATTTCTTTTTTATTTGGCTTTATTTGTGTGGTCATTATAGAGTTTGCGTGTTTAACGTATTGATTGATTGTAGCTTTACTGACCAAAAGGTCAATTACTAAAAAGGGTGGATGTTAAAAACAGGCGAGAGGTTTAAGCTATTAACTTTAATTGTTTAATTAAATAATTACTGTTAGTTTAGTTTCAAATTTACGAGTAGTACTTTTGGGTTGGCAAATGGATTTTATAAGCAAAAATAAATATACACTATATGGAGTCGCTGCAATATTACTGTGGAGTTGCTTAGTTGCATTACTACGGGATATTTCTGAGTTGTTTAGCCCCATTGGTGGTGCTGCGGCCATGTATTCTGTCAGTGCGATATTTTTAATTTTGGTTATGGGAGTGCCCAAGTTTAGTGGTTTTTCGAAACGCTACTTGGTAGTAGGTACTTTATTATTTGTATCGTACGAAATTTGCTTGGCGCTTTCTATTGGTATGGCAAATAGTCGTCATCAGGCAATGGAAATGGCGGTTATTAATTATTTGTGGCCCACGCTAACAATACTGCTCTCTATTATTATTGGTCGTAAAAAAGTAAGTTACTGGGTTTACCCAAGCATGATTATTGCTTTTTTAGGCGTTGCTTGGTGTATTACGGGCGATCAAGAAATGTCGGTCGATACGCTTGTTACTAACTTTGCTGATAATCCTGCTACTTACCTAATGGCATTAGCTGCAGCGTTTATATGGGCTATTTATTGCGTAGTTACGCAAAAACTGAGTAATGGTAAAAATGCCATTACGTTATTTTTTACTGTTACGGCAATGAGTTTGTGGGCGCAATATGGTTTTAGTAATGAAGCGCCATTAACGTTTTCAATCAGCTCAAGCATGACGTTATTATTAGCCGGCGTAGTAGTGGGGAGCGGTTATGCGCTGTGGAATCAAGCTATTATTGGCGGTAACTTAATGCTTTTGGGTACGCTTTCGTACTTTACACCGGTGTTTTCTACTATTATTTCGGCGTTGTATTTATCTATTACGCTGAGTGCTTCGTTTTGGCAAGGGGTTGTACTGGTAACAGTGGGCTCGCTAATTTGCTACTTTGTAACGCGAGAAAAGCCTAAACGCACAGTAAACTAATCTACTTTAGCTAATGCTTATAAGGAACTGATATTTAATGATTTTATATTTTAAATCTAAATTTATACCTTTAATGAGACGTGCAATACGCCTCATTAAGTTTTTCTTTATAATTTTGCAGGTATAACTGCATAGCTTACTGATTTATTTCTAACTTTTTTTGCACAATAATAAAATATTAATGCAAATACTGCAGCGCTAATATCAACAAAACCGCTTTGATAATATTTTAAAAAATCATCAGCTAATAAAGCCTGTATAAGTGTTGACCCCCCCATACCAGCAGATAAAAGTGCAATACCCATTAAGCCCCAATAGCTAGCATGGTGAGTTCCTTTAAAAAAGGTATAAGCAACAAAGGCAAAAAATACCAAATAGTAACTATAGAGATAGCTGTAATTTGCGTTACCCATATATTGGTTAGTCCATTTAGCTTGTAATAAAGTGGCAACCACTGCAATCATTGACCCTAAGCAAACACCAATTGTTAAATTTGCCATAAATCGTGTACTTCGTTTGTTGGCATCTTGTTTAAAGCGCTTGTCTAGCCATAATAAGTTACCAGAGTAAAATAAGAATGCGCCAAGTAGCCCCATAACAAAATACCCCCAACGTCCCCATTCACCTCCATAAGTACCAAAGTGAAGTGAAAAGAAACTTCCTACTATATTACCCCAAACACCATCATCTCCTTGCGGATAGCTTGAGTTAAGTACTTTTAATGTATAGGGGTGTAAGAATAAGTAGTCGGTATCAGGTCCGCGAACGACAGCGCTGCTATTACTCATTTTTAATGTTGCTGTCGGACTGTTTGTATTTAAACGACTAAATGTAATGTGAATTGGCTCATAACCTGGGGCGTAGTTTTTTGCCGCTAGGAGCTGCTTATTTATGCTTGGTAAGTTTGCAATATGATAATTATGTGCTGCTGGGGCAGGACGTTGAAAAAAGGATTTATCGTCATAAAATGCTGATAGACCATCATAAACCAGATCATGAAATGCAAATACCACCACAGTAAACGCTATAATTAAATGAAAAGGCAAACTGGCGATCCCAACTAAATTATGACTATCGAGCCAAAAGCGACTGGCGCCTTTTTCTTTTCGAATCGCAAAAAAGGTTTTTACAAGCGTAGGTAGTAAAATAATTACGCCAGACACCAATGCTAAAAAGTACAGCGCAGATGCTATACCGAGTATATATACGCCTGATTGGTCGTGCCCAATTTCGCCTGCAAACCCTGCGGTTCGATGTAAGTAATCTATTAAATCTGCAAGTTTATTCTCACTTTGTTGCTGTATTACAAGATCATTTTGCTGGTTTAGATAGAGTACCTGTAATTGATTATCAAGTTTCATCCCGCGCTCTTTACCTTGGCTATACCAAGATAGTGGCGCTTGATTTGTTAATAAATCGAGAGAAAAACCATTACCCATTTGCTCAGGGTACTTAGTTATTGCTTGATCAACTAATGTTTGGTGATTGTTAGTGTGTGGTTTAGTCACTGGTGCACTGGCGGGGTTTGCCCACTGCGCTAATTCGTGTTTAAACATGGTTAAACTACCAGCATAAAAACCTATAAAAAGTACTAAACCTGCAATTATTCCTGTCCATGTATGCACACCTTGGTAGGTACGCAAAATATCGGCTCTTACTCTCATAGCCAATTCCTTAAAATTATAAATAGACTATATAGCGTTATATTTAAGCCCCCAAGTGTCAGCCAAGCATTTTTTGCTGAACTAAACAGGTAGGTGAAGCTAAAAATAGTTAACCATAAAATGGGTATCATCCACATATTAAATTGCACTTTGTCGGGCGCATCTATGCCTCCCGCTCCATACCATGCAAAAAAAGCAACGAGAATAAACGCTAGCGCTAGCCCTAAAAAACAACCAGCCAAACTTTTGCCAAGCCAAGTTGGTTTTATTTTTTGCCTTTGTGCAGATGACATTATTTTACTTCCTTGTGTTTAATAAGGCTTACGAGCGGAATTATTATTAAAGCGAGCATTATCATTAAAATGATAAAAAATACGGCTGCCGCATTAGAAAAAACATATAAGGCTAATGGTATTGCAATAACAAAAAGGATAAATGCGAGCTTGCGCCAGTTTTTATTAATGGGTTTGCTTAGTAGTCGTTGGTGGCGGTTACTGAGATAAAATAGTGATATAGCAGTAAATAAAATAAGAGAAAGGGTAAGTTGCAACATAAATTAAAACACTTATTAATGATGTTACTATTCTAAATGATAACTAAACTCAATTGCAACAAGAGTGTGTTTATGCTATTTTTTCGAAAAATAAGACAACTATCCATAAAAGGAAATAACTGTGGTAGCTTCATTTAAGCCTAATAAACTTTCACTACTGATTACAAGCTCTTTATTGTTGGCTCAAAGCAATGCATTTGCTGATGAAACAAGTCGCGAATCAATAGATACAATTATTGTAACAGGCGAAAAAATCGAAAGGTCACTCAAAGATACGATTACATCGGTTGCAGTGGTAGATAAGTCACTATTAGAAAATGGACAACTAGGTTCTGTTTCAGAAGCTTTGGCAGAAATGGCAAATGTAGTGGTACTTACTGGAGCCGTGCCTGATATGCGCGGTGTGTCGGGTAATGGTGGTGCAACAGGTTTCAACTCATTTAGCGGTGGCTCTAAAGCAAGAGTATCAACACTTGTTGATGGTGTAAGTCAGCCGTTTGTAGCTGATTTAACCGGTGATACTGGCTTGTGGGATATAGATCAAATAGCGGTATACCGTGGACCGCAGTCAACTAGCAATGGTCGTAATAGCATTGGTGGTGCAGTTTATATGACAACCAAAGCACCAACACAAGATTTTGAAGGTGCTGTACGCATTGGGTATAGAAACCAAGATAGTTACCTTGATACAGCCGGAGTTGTTTCAGGGGCTTTAATTGATGATGTATTAGCATTTCGTTTGTCTACTCAATATGTTAATGGTGAAACTTTTAGCAACCCAACGATACATGAAACCAATCCAACAGATAAAAACTTAAATAAGCTTAATACCAGTAGTACGCGTGCAAAATTACTGTATACCCCAACAACAGATTTAGCTGTACAGCTAACTTACTCTACCTACAGTGAAGAGGGTAATACAGGTCGTAAGTATTTTGAAGGCGATGAGCCATTTGACTATGTACCTTTATTTCAGCGCGATATGGATACCCAGTCAGACACGACTCAGGTAAATATTGACTATAAAATAAATGATAACTTTTCGTTCGATATATTACTCGCATATATGGATTATGATTGGGGCTTCGAAGCATATGAGGCACTTGCCAGTGCTGAGTCTGATATTTTTATGGATGAAAAAAATATCACAATTGATAGTAAGTTAAACTTTGGCTTAAATAGTGATTTTTATTCGGGCTTTGTAGGTATTGCTTATTTTGACCGTGAACAAGACTTTAAAAGCGTTGGTGCAACCAATTATTTTGGTGACGATAGTAGTGACTCTAAAGCAATTTATGGCGAAACAAGCTTTGAGTTAACAAATGAGCTTACGTTAACAGCGGGGCTGCGAGTTGAGCGTGAAGAACAACTTCGTAATTTTGATATGGCTTTTGGTGGCAGCAGATTAGTTGAGCAATTAGATAATTCTAATACGATAAAACTACCTACGGTAGCTGTTCAATATAAAGTAACTAATAACACTACCTTATCGGCAAGTGCTCGTCGTGGTTATAACGCTGGTGGTGGTGCCTTAGATTTTGCTGCACAAGAATACTATTACTACGAGCAAGAATCAGTAAATACCTATGAAGTAGGCTCGCGTAGCGTACTAAATAATGGTGATTTAAATATTAGTGCTAATATTTTTTACAATAACTTTAATGGTTATCAAGCCTTAAGCTCAAGTCGAAAAATCACTAATATTGACGATGCGCATAGCTATGGCTTAGAACTTGAAGCATATAGCATGCTAGGTGAGCAATGGCAGTTACATGCAGGGCTAGGTTTATTAAAAACTAAAATAGATGAATCAGCGACTTATTCAGATGCAGTGGGTAACGAATTAAACTCAGCACCAGAGCTAACTGCAAGTTTAGGTTTATCGCATTGGTTTACTGATAGCTTAAAGTTAAATGTGAGCGCTAATTATGTAGACGATTACTATGGCGATTTAACTAATACAGAAGAGCGTGTTGCCGGAGGTTATACAATTACGCGTGCAACAATAAGCTATAACAGCGATCATTGGTTGGTGAGTGCTTTTATTAATAATGCATTAGATGAAGAAGCATTTACGTCAGTTGAGCCTGCAAGTGGTCCCTACCCAACGGGTTATGTTGCGGTAGTGAATCCTCAAACGTTAGGTGCTTCAGTAACGTATCGTTTTTAACGTGCTTCTAAAATAATGAATTGGAAATTGTAACGCTACTTTTTAAAGGTAAAATAATTTAAAGCCCTAAAGCCCTAAAGCCCTAAAGCCCTAAAGCCCTAAAGCCCTAAAGCCCTAAAGCCCTAAAGCATTAGGGCTTTTAAATAAAGGGGGAACTTTAACCGAGCTTAAATTAAATAATGTCGCGCACTTGTTGTTTAAATGACTTGCCAATTTTAACTGACACGCCTGATGCTAGTTGAACGCTTTCATTACTTAACGCAACAACTTTATTTTTGTTAATCACGTAAGATTTGTGGACTTGAATAAATGAAGTATCAAGTTCCTGCAATATGTATTTGAGAGTACTGCTTGCAAGTAATGATTTTTCACCTTGCCATACTCTTACGTAATTACCATACGCTTCAAACATGTCTATATCGCTTAATTGAATTTTATGTTTTTCACGATCGATTTTAAGCGTAATAGCCAGAGGTGCCTTGGGATTTAGCGTTATGTGTTTTCTTTTTTTCCGTACTTTATTGAGTGCTTGTTCAAGGCGTTGCGCAGAGACTGGTTTTAGTAGGTAGTCAGTTACGTCTAGTTCAAAACCGGCTAAAGCATATTCTTGATACGCACTAATAATAATCACTTGTGGTCGATTCGCGAGCACTTTTAGTAATGCAATCCCTGATAGTTCGGGCATGTTTATGTCTAAAAATAACAAATCAATAGATGATGTGGCTAAAGCACATAATGCATCTTTAGCGTTAAGGTATTGTCCGCTTATATTAATATCTTTATGGGCACTTAAATGATGCAGTATAACGTCATGCGCGAGCGGCTCGTCATCAACAATTATTGTGTTTAGCATGCAGCCAGCTCCAATTTAAGTGTGGTTTGCCAAAGGTTTTTATTTTCATTAATAATTAATGTGTGCTTATTTGGATATAAAAGAGTTAGCCTACGGCGTAAATTGTTAAGTCCCATCCCATGCTCTGAATTGTTATTAGGTAGAATAGGGTTAGAGGAAAATAGCGTTAGTATGTTATCGGCCATGGTGATTTTAAACACAACCGTTACTTTTTGTGACGTGGGCTCTACACCATGCTTTATCGCGTTTTCTAAAATCATTATTAACAGTAGCGGCGAAATTAAATAGTGTTGTTGATGTTCAGGCCATTGCACATCAAAGTTGCAGCGCTCAGCACTTCGTAAATGCTGTAATGCAATAAAACCTTTTAAGTAATTGATTTCTTTTTCTAAACTCACCTGTGCTTTTTGGCCTTCATAAACACTGTAACGCAGTAAATTAGCTAATTGCATAACAAGATCTGGTGCATTATCTGCTTTTTTTAATGTCAGCGCGTAAAGGTTGTTTAATGTATTAAATAAAAAATGAGGGTTAATTTGCTGCTGAAGTAGCATTAGCTCTGTTTTTGTTTGTTGCTGGGCAATGTTGCTAATTTGAACGTGTTGTTGCTGTCGTTCAAACGCTAAAATAATCGGTGTGCTTATAGCTAAAAACAAAAATACGAACTGATAATTTTCAGGGCTGAAAATATTATCATTACCGCCTGGTGTTAAGTTAGCAATGCCTGAGGGTAAATCGTTAATAGGTAACAGTAGCAAGCACGATGTTAATATAGGTGTAAGTACAACGAGGCTTATTAAACTTGCAAACAAAAATATTAATACGCCATGATAGGTTAATACGTAGCGTATTAATAAATATCTATTTAATAAATACACTCCATATACTAATCCGGCACAAACAGTAATTTGCCAAAGGTAACCCAAAAAAGTATCAAACTGTGTGAATACTTTATAAACATCAATAACAGGCTCAATAGGCTGGTTTAACATAGGATCAGTGTGCGTATTGAGTATGCTTGATGTAACTATTGCCCAACCTAAAAGTACTATAAACACGACTGTATCAAGTGAAAACAAGGATTTAAGCCATTTATTACTCAACACATTGTTATTTTTATTAGTGCGTTTAGTAATAAGCCATATACCACTTGCAGATGCGCACATTGTCCAACATTGTGCATCAAGGTATTGCCATTGCGAAAAGTTAAGAAGTTGGTTATTAAATACTAGCAAGAGAGATGGATAGGCTAAAAAGCCTAACAGCCAAACTATGATTGCGGGTGTAAGTAATAAACGATATGCAAACGCATGGGCAATAAAAAAGGGAATACACTGTAAAAAAAGTTGAATATTAATAGTCAGATATTGGCTAGTTGAATCCATATGTGATGACAAAAAGCGTATATGAGAGTCGAGCATAATAGCGGCTATTAGCGGTAAAAAAATTATTAGCTGGGTAATGCTAAAGCGTTGCCATATTGGTGTATTGGCTTGCTGCATATGTGACTCCGTTTTTATTATAGTTTCTGAGCAGATATGCTTAGATAAAATTGTCTTTTTATTTTAAACATTACCTTTGCACAATTCACTACGCTGAGCGCGCTAGTTTATCCATAAAATTGTTTCAATCATAATTTATTTTTAAAATAATTATTTTATTTCATAGGGTTAGTAACCGTTTTAAGCATACTAGGCCGTTTATTTAAATGATGAAAGGTCATATTTAAATGACCAACGTTACTTTTTTATGTTCATCATTTATTTCAATACGTTAACCATTATTTTCTCGCTTGTATTGACTTGCTTTCTTAAGCTGGTGCTATACCAATTAAGGATGAAACTAATGCTTACACTGAAAAATATCAACAAAAAATACGCAGATGGTACGCAGGCTTTGAATGATGTGACGATCACTCTACCCGCCGGTATGGTCGGTCTACTTGGCCCTAATGGAGCGGGTAAATCAACACTTATGCGCACACTCGCGTGTTTACAAAATGCCGACTCCGGACATATTAATTTTAATGGCCTTGATGTGATTAGCCAACCAGATGCGCTTAGATCGCAGCTAGGCTATTTACCACAATATTTTGGCGTGTACCCCAACATGAGTTGTCGGGCGTTACTTGAGCATATTGCCGTATTAAAAGGCATAGATGGTAATGCACGCAAAAACCAAATTAATAGTTTACTTGAGCTAACCAATTTGACTCAGTTTGCTAATAAAAAGGTCGTTAATTTTTCGGGAGGAATGAAGCAGCGTTTTGGTGTGGCTCAGGCTTTGTTAGGTAACCCAAAGCTAATTATTATGGATGAACCCACTGCTGGGCTCGATCCTGTGGAACGAGAAAGTTTAAATAATTTACTCGTTAGTATTAGTCAAAATAGGTTGGTATTGTTATCGACCCATATTGTTGAAGATGTAGAAAATTTATGTCACTACGTGGCCATTATAGATCAAGGAGCACTCATACAAAGCGGTGACGTAAAAGAGTTACTAGTTCCTTTAGAAGGCAAGATTTGGCAGCTCGAAAGTTTACCTACGGGCATACCAAATCAGCATGTATTAAGTAAGAGCCATCGCTATGGTAGAGCGTCATTTCGTGTCTATGCAGACACAGCGCCTGCACAAAATGCAATAAACTCGCCCGCTACGCTTCAAGACAAGTACTTTTTTGCACTCAATGAAGGAAGTCAAACATGTTAATTTTTAATGAGTGGCGATATGCAGTGCGCCAACCACTTGTTTGGCTGTGCATTATTATCCCTTTGGTATTTGCGGTTATGTTGTCCTCTGGGCTTGCAGCAGTTGAAGTTAATTCGTTAAAACAATTTAAGTTAAATATTACAATGCTACAAATGATGCAGTTACCTGTGCTTGTAGGAGTATTGGCGCCCGTTATATTTTTACGAGATCAGCACGCGTCAATGCAGGAGCTTATTTATGCTACGCAAACTAGCTTATTTAAGCGCAGTTTAGCAAGAGTATGCTTACTGATTTGCTTGGTTTTTATTATTAGTTTAATCAGTGATTTAGTAATGATATACATGCAAGTAAGGCAATTGGGCTATATACCAAATATGGTTTCTTTTACTGTATTTAATAGCTTTTTAGTGTTGTTACCAAATAGCTGCTTTTTAGTTGTTGTTGCCTTTTTTGTTTGCCATAAATCAGCTAATTCATTACCCAATTATGTTGTTTTTACAGTGTTGTGGATAGGCTACATAATGCTTGCAAGTATTACCGGAAATCCAATGCTTGCTGGAAGTAGTATTATAAGCAATCGATTTTATACATTATTTGTTTGGCTTGACCCTTTTGCATACACAGCCGTAATAAACAGTTTAACCAATTCATTAGGAGCTTCATTTGCTATTAATCGCGTTGTTGTGAGTATGCTTGCTGTTGGTATTTTTTATATTACTTTTAGTAAAAATAAAAAACACACATTATTAAAGAGTGAAAATGGTAAAAATACTAACGAATACATTCGTTACAACACGTTAGAACCCGCTGAATATAAAACAGCGAAAGTCACAAAAAAACCATTTTTGATGATGGCCAGTTTATACAAAATTACGCTGGTTAATTTGGTTTCACACCCTGTTACTTTACTGATTATTTTTGTTTGGCCGGTGATAGTTTTTAATAGTGTTGCCTCGTCGTCTGGTTATGTTGAACCAATGAGTGTTATGAGCACCACAAGCCTTGATGCGATCAGTTATTATGCATTTGATATGCAATTGTTGTTTGGCACTTTATTAATGGCTTTGTGGAGCTGGCAAGTAAGCTGTTTCGCTAAATACTATAATATAGCTGAGCTGATCGCTGCCACACCGCTCAAAACATATTACTTTTTAAACAGTCAGTTATTGGCCCTAGGTACTATGATATTGTTTTTTTTAACAATGAGCTTATTAGGGGCAAGTGCAGCTCAGTGGTTTTTACACAGTGCATATCAATTTGAAGTACATTTAACCATTTTATTTTTGATGGCAATTGTGCTTGCCATTATTGCGTGTGTATTTTTGTGTGTATTTAATTTGTGTCGTTCGCAGCTTATTGCGGGTTTGCTAATTGCTGTTATTTTACTGATCAAATTTACACCGATAATGACTAGCCTTGGCCTCACGCATACATTGTGGAGTGTTGGTTGGACGCCTTTGCAGGCACCTGATAACTTTTGGGGTTATCGTGCAAGTATAAGTAGTTATTGGCCTTATATATCAGTTTGGTTAGTGGCGTGTATAAGTTTAGTTATAATTACGGGGATTTTTAATCACCGAGGTGCCGGGTTGAGCCAAAGAGTAATGGGGGTTAAACATTTTTGGTTACTTATACCTTTACTTATTACTGTGGCACTATTTACTCAATTACATTTAAGACTGGTTGAGGAGAAGCCTTTAACCAACTCGCATAAACGCGAGGCATTTAAAGCACAATACGAAAAAGCATTCTCACAATGGCGCAATGTAGCACAGCCAAACATTGTGCACATTGATGCTAATGTAGGCTTTTATCCGCATCAGCAGCAAGCTCATTTTTCCTTAATATATACCTTAAAAAACACCCATCAAGATCCTATTAAAGAGATATTGGTTGGGCGCTCTGGTTTTTATAAATGGGCCGATATTGAAATCGATGGCGCGCAAAGGGCTAAAAGCTTTCCCTTGCTTAATCAAGCTGTGTTTAAGTTTGAGAATGAAATGCAGCCAGGAGAAATACGTAAACTAGTTACACGGTTTGATGTTCATCAAGCTAAGCTTTGGCCAGTAAGAGGCCATCAGATAATAACCCCTGAATTTAGCTATATACGATCAGTGCCTTTATTGCCGACTGTTGGCTATCAAGATAATTATGAATTAACCGATCCTATACTTCGTCAGCAACACGCACTTAAAGTGAAGTCGGTGATTAGACCCACGAAGCTATTTGCTAAAACGGCGAAAGCAAGTACTCATTACCAGTGGCTTACTATGTCGAGTAAAGTGAGTACAACAAGGGGTTATCAGGTTATAACCCAAGGAGAGGAAATATCACGTACCAGCAAAGATGACCGCGAAATATTTCATTTTGAGACTCGTACACCCATAAATGCAATCCCAGCTTGGATCACGGTGCCTTATTCCCCTGTTACCAAACAGCAAAATGGCGTGATATTAAACGTGTTTGCTAAAGATAAAAACGAGCCAGCACGAGCGGAGTCTATAGCTGTAAACCTTAGCGCAATGGGCGATACAATAAAATGGCTTAATAATATAAGCCCTTATAGAGCAAAACAATTGAGTTTAATAGGCTCGCCTAGTGTTGGTGCTACAGGTTATGCATTGCCGCAACTTATACTTATTGAAGACAGTGTTGGTTTTAGATCAAAGCCAAGCGCTAATGCAGGCTTTGATCAACGTTATCGCCGTGCAGTTCATGAAACCGCGCATCAATGGTTTGGCCATGATATTGGTAATGGGGTATTTTCAGATAGCGCTTTTTTAGTGGAGTCTATGGCAAAGTATATTGAGCTTGTTGTTATAGAGCAGCGTTATGGGAAAGCGACAATGCAAGCGCTGGTTGAGTATGAAGCAACACGCTATGAGCAAAGTATGCTGATGAACATAAAGGAGCGAACAGCCTTGGTTGATGCTACACAAAGCTTTGACCAATATTCGCGAGCAACCATTGTCTTTGCTAAGCTACGCGCTGCTATTGGGGATGAACCCATTATTAATGCGCTCAAGTTGGTTTGGAAAAATCATGGTTATCCAAACAGTCCCGCCAATTCTATGGATTTTATACGAGCATTAAAACATGAAGCTGGAAAAGAACAAGAAAGCTTAATAAACACACTGTTTTTAGAGTAAGTACGTTTAATTTGAACATATATTTAGTAAATCAAAAGCCCTATTATTTTAGGGCTTTTTGTTGCGTGCAGATTATTTTGCATTATTTACCTGCGCTAGTAACTCTATAACTTTTTGTTGACCAAATGTTTGTGCAAATTGCTCGGCTGTTTGACCGGCTTTGTTTTGATGCGCGTTATCGCAATCAAGTGATACGAGTGTTTTAGCTATACTAAATTCACCTCTAAAAATAGCGGCCATTAGCGCTGTGTTGCCACGGTTATCTTCTAGACAGGCATTAGCGCCTAAGTGTAAAAGTGTATTAACCGTGTTTTTATTACCATGGTAAGTAGCAATCATTAACGCGGTGTAGCCTTTATTGTTGTAGCTGTCGATAGGAATACCGGCATCTACAAATTGCGCTATTACAGCTGTGTCGTTTGTGCGTGCTGCGGCAAAGTAATAAGCAAATAAGCTATCGTATTGAGTTTTTACAGAATGTTGGCTTTCAACTTGCGAACTGGGTGTTTGTGTATCTGATGTATTTTGAGCGTAAACGCTACTGGTAAAGCTCAGAAATAGAGCGACTATAATTAATAAATTACGCATAACAATTGTCTCTTATAAAAGAGGAAGGGGTTTATTCCTTCCTCATGGTTGTGGTTTAAATAGCTATTTAGTTGGGACTAATTGCTTTTAACTAGTTGCTTATAAGTTAGCGGCTAGTTGTTTAACCATTTTAAGGTCGCCGTTTACAGCTTTAGTTAAGCGTGTACCGTACTCGCTATCAGCTTTGTAAAAGTGACTAAGCATTTTGTGTTTAACACTGCTGTTTTGCACTTTGCCTAAATCACCTGCTAGGTTATTAATTAGGTTTGTACGTTCTTGCTTGCTAAAACCACGGTATATAACACCTGCTTGCGCGAAGTTTTGCTGCTTTTTAATCGCGGCTTGTTGTACAAAGCCTTTAAGCTCTGTGTTACTTCTACGTGCAATTGGGTTTTCAGCTACGTTTTCTTGGCTTGGCTGGTAGTTCACATTGCTTGTCGTGTTACCAATATTCATTGCGCCGTCTTGGTTGTAGTTAACCACTTCAACTTTTGCACGGTTAATTGGCAATTGCTGGTGGTTAGCACCTAGGCGGTACATTTGTGTATCAGCGTAAGAAAACATACGACCTTGTAATAAACGGTCTTCTGATGGCTCAATACCTGGAATAATGTTTGCCGGTGCCATTGCTACTTGTTCTGTAGACTGGAAGAAGTTAGTTGGCATACGGTTTAAGGTCATTGTTCCTACTTTAGTTTCTTTAATATCTAACCACATTTTTGTTGCATCTAACGGGTTGTAATCAAAGTCATCAAGCTGCGATGGATCAAGCGTTTTAATGTACAGATCCCATTTTGGGAAATTGCCTCTGTTTATTTCAGTGTATAAATCTTGTGTTAAATGTTGAAAGTTTTGGCTTTGTACTTTTGCCACTTCTTTTGCGTCAAGGTTATCAATGCCTTGCTGGCTTACCCAATGAAACTTAACGTATTTAACATCACCCGATTTATTAATCATTTTGTATGCATGTACACCCCAACCGTCCATTTTACGAAGACTTGCTGGTGTACCGTAGTCGCTGTAAACCCACGTTAGCATTTGTGTAGAACCTGGTTCATGCGAGAAAAAATCAAATACACGGTTAGGATCTTGAATGTTATCAACCGGAGATGGCTTTAAAGAGTGCACCATGTCTGGGAATTTGATTGCATCACGAATAAAGAACACAGGTAAGTTATTACCTACTAAATCCCAGTTACCTTGGTCTGTGTAAAACTTAGTTGCAAAGCCACGTGGGTCACGCAGTGTTTCTGGGCTACCTTTAGAGTGGATTACAGATGAAAAGCGAACAAATACGTCTGTTTCTTTACCTGCTTGTGCAAACGGTGCTGCAATTGTTAAATCGTCTAACTCTTTTGATGCTACAAACACACCGTGTGCGCCAGTACCACGAGCATGCACAACACGCTCAGGAATACGCTCACGTGCAAAGCGTTGTAGTTTTTGAATTAGTTGCACGTCTTCTAGTAATACACTGCCACGTTCGCCTGCAGTAATTGAATTTTGGTTGTCGCCAACAGCTGCGCCGTTATCTTTAGTAAGTGTTGTTGCTGCGCTTGCCGGTAATGCCATTGCAAGTGCTAGTGCAGTTAGTGTTAATTTTGTTTTGTTTATTTGAGTATTCATTGTCGACCTCATCTATTTAAAAGTGCCGGCAGTGGTGCAGGCTGTTAATCTGTTAACGATAGTATTGATTTTATTAACTTCGGTAAAACTGATTAATTAGATTGATGTGATTTGTAAAACAGATGGAATAAATTAACAGGAGCACTTTTTACGTTAACGGAATTTTTTTACTACGACCTTGGTCGCAATATGCTTTTATAAAGTTGATTAAATACAAAGGTTTTTAGTTTTATCTGAGTGTATTTTCACCAAGCTGGTGCGTTTTATACTTACAGTGTGTTGACATATTCGTGCAATAAAGGGAATATACTCAATCGGTGGGCTTATGCTCATTATTGAGTTGCACTAAAAAGCTGCACAATATTAATCGCGCTTAACTCGTTATACTTAAATTAGCTAAACCAAACAGTTTTAATAAGGTGACAAGATGAATACTAACATTGAGCTAGTGATATTTGATTGTGATGGCGTTGTTATTGATAGCGAAATTTTAAGCGCACAAGTACTCATTAATATGCTTGTTGAAAAAGGCGTTGATATTGACCGTGCTTATGTACAGCAACACTTTTTAGGCTGCAATTTTAAAACAGTAAGCCAAAAAATAGCGGATGCATTTAATGTCACTCTTCCTGAAAGCTTTGAAGGTGACTACCGCGAAGCACTGTTAAACGAATTTGAAACAGGGCTAACCACGACTGACGGTATAAAAGACGTACTTAACAATTTAGCTGTGCCTATTTGTATAGCTACTAGCAGCAGCCCAGCACGCACCGCAAAAGCGTTGAGCGTAGTGAGTTTAAGTAAGTACTTTAGCGATACGGTTTTTACCAGCAGCGAAGTTAAGCGTGGCAAACCAGCACCCGATTTATTTTTACATGCAGCTAAACAAATGGGTGTAAAGCCAGAGCATTGTTTAGTGATTGAAGACAGTAAAGCCGGCGTAAATGCAGGAATTGACGCTAACATGCAAGTACTGCATTACAGCGGTGGGCAACATATGCAAGGCTCTGTTAATCATGTACACAGTGCTTACCCAAATGTTGATCATTTAACGCATTGGCAAGATTTTTTTAGTGCATACCCTGCACTTAAAAAGCAGTAAACACGCAGCTTTTTAAATAAACAAAGTTTTAAACGCGATTTGCTCGCCTTACACACTGACAGGCAAGCAAACGCAAAATATAAATGTAGATGGTTTTGCTTTACTAAAAATAAAACAAAACATGGCAAAACATCATGCGTTTATAAGCCAAATTATAAAAGGCGAAGTATTTAGGTATTAAGTACTTTGCTGTTAACAATAGGAAATACCATGGCAACGAGTCCACACACACAAACATTTAAAGATGTAAACGAAGAACAACTTCCTGTTGCTAATAATAAGCTTCATGGCTGGAAACATTTTGCAGGGCTATATGCTGGCGAACATGTTGCGGCTACTGAATTTGTTATTGGTGCAACGTTTGTTGCATTAGGCGCTTCAACCATCGACATTCTACTGGGTTTATTAATAGGTAACCTGTTAGCAATGTGTTCTTGGTGGCTGATTACTGCACCCATTGCAGTAGAAACCCGCTTAAGTTTATATAACTACTTAAACAAAATCGCTGGTAACTCAATGACCAAGCTCTATAACTGGGCTAACGTGGTTATTTTTAGTGTTATATCGGCCGCCATGATCACGGTATCCTCCACCGCCGTGCGGTTTTTGTTTGATATACCTGCGCAACTTGATTGGTATCCAAATAGCTTTTGGTTTGTAGCCATTGTTTTAGCTGTTGGCTCTATTGTTGTGTTTGTTGCGATGTATGGCTTTTCTACGGTTGCTGACTTTTCGAAACTGTGCGCGCCGTGGCTATTTGTTATATTTATTGCAGGTTCGTTCGCGTTATTCCCTGAGCTTTCAAATCACGTATTAGGTTCTACCTCTTTAACTAGCTTTAGCGACTTTATGACCATAGGCGACTCCTCCATATGGACGGGCACCAATGCCGATGGTGAAAAAGGCATTGGCCTATTAGAAGTGATTGGCTTTGCATGGGCTGCTAACTCAATTACTCACTTTGGTTTAATCGACATGGCTATTTTTAGATTTGCTAAACGCAAAAGCTATGGCTTGTTTTCTGGCGTGGGCATGTTTTTTGGTCATTACTTAGCGTGGATCTCTGCCGGTATTATGGGCGCAGGTGTTGCGGTATTACTTAAAACAACTATTTCATCACTTGATCCGGGCGATGTTGCATACCATGCATTAGGTTGGACTGGCTTTGTTATTGTAATTATTGCCGGTTGGACTACAGCTAACGCAAACCTTTACCGTGCAGGTCTTGCAGCACAATCTATATTTGTTAATCAATCACGTGAACGCACAACCGCTATTGTAGGTGTTGTAACCGTGATTATTGCGTGTTTCCCGTTTGTATTTTCACAAATGCTTCCGCTACTTACCTACGCAGGCTTATTAGTTGTGCCAGTAGGCGGCATTGTGTTTGCTGAACATGTGTTATTTCCTAAAATTGGCCTAACACGTTACTGGGCTAAATATAAAAATATTACCCGCAGCGTACCGGCTATAGCATCTTGGGCGTTAGCGCTTGTGTTTGGCTTTGGTTTAAATGCTATTGATGTAATGTCGTTTTACTACTTGTTTATTCCTACGTGGATTTTCACAATCGTTATTTATACGCTTTTAGCTAAAAAATACGGCGCCGGTGAAGATTACACACAAGAGATTGAAGCAGAAGAGCAAGAGCAACGTGATATTAAAGAATATCAAGCTGCTGAAGCTAAAGACATTCCAAAGCCAGTAATTGACAGCTCTGTATTTACCAAAGTACTTAATGCGGTTTCTACGGTTTCACTGGTTATTATTTTTATATTTGCCAGCCAGGTGATGTTTTTCAGTGAAACTATGAGTATGTACAGCGCTAATAAATCGCAATTCGAAATAGCCTGTTTTATTTGTACTGTTATTTATTTTGTTACTGCGTACTGGTCGTTAAAACGCCATAAAGTACTCAATACAGCATCGTAATTACTTATCGTAATACAGTATCGTAATTTATATTTTATTTTTGTTTAGTAAGGTCGCACCATGACGCAACATCAACACACTGACGCTCTAGTTACAGGGCTAAACCAACAAAGCTTGGCTCAATTACCAAGCCATGTTGATACACCAACCTACGACCGTAGCGCAGTTAAAGCCGGTATTGTTCATATTGGCGTGGGCGGTTTTCATCGTGCTCATCAAGCGGTATATGTTAACGAGCTTTTAAAAACCCCAGGCTCTGAACAATGGGGCATATGTGGTGTTGGCCTTTTAGAGGGTAACCGTGGTCTGCGTGATATTTTAAAGCAGCAAGATTACCTTTATACGCTTACTGTTAGACACCCAGACGGTAAAATAGATAACAAAGTAATAGGCTCAATGATCGACTTTTTGTTTGCTCCAGAGGACAAACAAGCGGTAATTAATAAGTTAGCGAACAGCGATACTAAAATTGTGTCGCTTACTATTACCGAAGGCGGCTACAACTTTAACCCTGCAACGGGCGAGTTTGATTACAGTAATCCAGATATTATTAACGACATTAATAACCCGAACGACCCAATTACAGCGTTTGGTTACATTACTGCCGCGTTAAAACTGCGTAAAGAGCAAGGCTTAGGCGCATTTACAGTGCAGTCGTGCGATAACATTCAGCACAACGGTAACGTAACACGCAAAATGCTTTTAGCCTTTGCTACAGAGCAAGACAAAGACCTAAGTGAGTGGATTGAGCAAAACGTATCGTTTCCAAATGCGATGGTTGACCGTATTACACCGGTATCTAAAAAGAGTGATATTGATTACGTGGTTGATGCATATGGTGTTAGCGACGAGTGGCCAATTACCTGTGAGTCGTTTACACAATGGGTAATAGAGGACACATTTAGTGACTCTCGTCCAAATTGGGATGTTGTTGGTGCTCAGTTTGTTACTGATGTAACGCCTTATGAAACCATGAAAATACGTTTACTTAATGCAGGGCATTCTGTACTTGGTTTATTAGGTTCAATCCATGGCTATGGCACTATTGATGAAACGGTATCGGATGAATTATTTGCCACATACCTACGTGCTTTTATGGATAAAGAAGTAACCCCAAATCTTGAACCACTTGAAGGCATTGACCTTGAAAGCTACAAAGATACGTTAATAGAGCGTTTTGCTAATCCTAATATTAAAGACAGCCTAGCGCGTATCTGTAGTGAAAGCTCAGCTAAACTGCCTAAGTTTTTAATTGCCACAATTAACGAAAACCTAGTACAAAGTCGCGATGTGTCACTGGCAACGCTTGTTATTGCAACTTGGTGTTTATACAGCGATAAAGGTTTAAGTGAAAACGGCGAAAAGCTTGAAATTCAAGATGCGATGCACAAAGAGCTTAATTCTTACGCGCAAGAGACTCAAACTAGCCCGTCTGCATTTTTAAAGTTAACGAGCTTGTTTGGTAAGCTTGAGCATAACGAAACGTTTACTGCTGAATATAAAAAGTCGATTGCTGCGTTGTATGCACCTAATAGTAAAATTAAAGCCATTATGCAGGCTGTACTTGATCAAAAGAGTAACTAATTATGAGCATTTTAATTAATCATAAATCAGGCGAAAACGTAAGTGTTAGCTGCTTTGGCGAAGTGCTGTGGGATTGTTTTGATTCAGGTAAACGCTTAGGTGGCGCGCCACTTAATATGTGTGTGCGTATCAACTCACTAGGCATTAAAGCCGATATGATCAGCGCTGTTGGCAACGACGAGTTAGGCGCTGAGCTACTAGGCGAAATTACTAGCAAAGGCGTAAGCTGCGAATACATTGCTATTAATAGTGACAAAAAAACCAGCACGGTTGAGGTAACACTCGACAGTGGCGGCTCAGCAAGTTATGAAATAGTGGCAGACACTGCGTGGGATAATATAGCGCTTACTGATGAGTTACTTAGTAAAGTTAAAAGTAGCGATGTATTTGTATTTGGCAGCCTAATTGGGCGAAGCGAAGCGTCACTGGCAACATTAAATCAACTAGTTGATGTAGCAAACTTTAAAGTATTTGACGTAAACCTACGTGCACCGCATTACAAGCTAGAAACACTTGTAGATTTAATGAATAAAGCAGACTTTATTAAATTAAACGATGAAGAGCTATACGAAATAGCAAAAGCGATGGGTTGTAAGTTTCATTCGCTTGAACAAAATTTAGCGTTTATAGCACAGCAAACAAATACCGATTACTTATGTGTAACCAAAGGTAGCCACGGTGCTTTATTAACAATCAAAGGCGAGAATTTTTATAATTCAGGTTATTTAATTAGCGTAATTGACACTGTTGGCGCAGGGGATTCGTTTTTAGGTTCGTTAATTTATCAGCTTTGTAGCAACGACGACGCGCAATATGCCGTTGACTTTGCATGTGCCGTTGGAGCAATGGTCGCCGAAAGTTCTGGCGCAACACCTACTTTAACGCATCAACAAATTAGTGAGTTTATGAACCCACTTTAAAAAACATTGTGTGTGAAAGCGGTTATAACGTAAAAGTTTAACCGCTTTTTTTGTGCCCAAAATAAGACGTGTGTAATAAATATTCAATGTGGAGCGTTAAGTGTGCAGGTTGCGTAAATAGTGGCTTATATCGATTATTGTATTAGCTAAACGTCTTATTGTTTGAGGGTTGAAGCTTTGTTATTGTTCGTCGATTATTCACGGATTGAAAAGGCGGGGCGACACACAATGCGCTCTATAACTAAAATACAAAAAGAGAAACGTGCTTTATGATCATCTTTTTTATCTGCCTCACTATTTTAATACTGGGCTATAAGTTTTACAGCCCATTTGTTGAAAAACAAGCCGGTTTGGATTCAACTGCTGACACACCACAAAAACGCTTTAGCGAAGGTGTTGATTACGTAGCTATTCACCCTGTACGAGCATTTTTAATTCAGTTTTTAAACATTGCTGGCGTAGGTCCAATATTTGGCCCAATTTTAGGTGCTTTATACGGACCAGTTGCACTAGTATGGATTGTACTTGGTAATGTTTTAGGTGGCGCTGTACACGACTTCTTCTCAGGTGTAATGAGTATAAAAGAAGACGGTAAAAGCCTACCAGAAATCGCAGGCCATTATTACAACGTCGTATTTAAAGGCTTTATGCTTGTATTTACTGCCATGCTACTGTTTTTTGTAGGTGTGGTATTTATTATGAGCCCTGCAGGTTTGCTAAGTAACCTTGATTTTTTTGAAGGTACAATACTGGCAAATAATACCTTTTGGGTACTCGCTATTTTAGCGTATTACTTTTTAGCTACCTTGCTACCAATTGATAAAATCATTACTAAGTTTTACCCAATTTTTGGTGCGCTAATGATTGTAATGACAGTGGCAATTGCTATTTCATTACTTATTAATGCGCCGCACTTACCGGTACCAAGTGACTTTTTAGCTTACTTTGAAGCTGATCACGCACATGACTTTTTAGAGCCAAATCCAGATGGACTACCAACATGGCCATTGTTATTTATAACAATTACCTGTGGTGCTATTAGTGGTTTTCACTCTACTCAAGCGCCAATTATTGCGCGCTGTTTAACTAACGAAAAATACGTACGTCCAGTTTACTACGGCGCAATGATGTGTGAAGGTATTGTAGGTTGTGTATGGGCACTTGCTGGTATTGCAGCGTTCCCAGATGGTTACGCGGGCTTAAAAGCATTGCTTGATCAAGGTGGTCCAGGTTTAGTTGTTAACCATGTAGCTAACAGTTACTTAGGTGTATTTGGCGGTATAATGGCAATTATTGCAGTAGCCGTTTTCCCAATTACTTCTGGTGATACAGCGTTCCGCTCATTACGTTTAACAGTTGTTGATGCGTTTAATATTCCGCAAAGTTTACGTAATCGCTTATTAGTGGCTGTACCTATACTTACTATTGCTTACTTTATGACGAAACTCGATTTTTCATTAATTTGGCGCTACTTTGCATTTTCAAACATGCTGCTTTCTACAAGCGTATTATGGCTTGCCACTAAGTACTTGTTTGACCGTGGTACATTCCATTGGATTGCGAGTGTTCCTGCTGTTATAGCAACTGCGGTAACGGTTTCTTATATTGGTACTGCCGCAATTGGTCTTAACTTATCAAGTGATTTAGGTAAACCTATTGGTGCTGTAGTAACAGTGATTGGCTTAATTGTTTTAGCTATTGTGCACTCTAAGCATAAAGTTAAACCAACAGCGGTTTAATAATCACATAAGTTATTTCAAGCATTAAAAAAGCGAGCTATTCATTATGAATAGCTCGCTTTTTTTGTGTACTAAATTTAGGTATTACTGAGTTGCAAGTTCAAAGTAACTATTATCGTCGAGCGTTTTGCTTATCATCATAGCGCCCTCAAGCAGGCTCACTGTTTGAATAGCCGCTTTAGTAGGGTTGAGGTCACCATTAGCTAAGTGCGCAGCGCTAAGCCATGTTAAATTTTGATTAAAAAAGCGTTTTACTTCAAGGCGTACTTTATCTGGAAGGCTATCGCTTTCGGCTCCTAGCAAACCACATAAACACATTTTACGATCGGTTACTAATGCACTTCTAAAAAGCTGAGTGTACACATCAATAGGATTTTTACCGCTTGCTTTAAGCTCGCTTGGCTCGCCTAACGCAGCTAAAAAAGAATTAGTATATTGATGAGCAAGCTCAGCACCTAAATCGGCCTTAGTCGGAAAGTGATAGTGCACACTGGCGCTCTTAATTCCAACTTCGCTGGCGAGCTCTCTAAAACTAAAATTACTGTATCCGCCAAGGCGCACCTTGTTTTCAGCTGCTTTTAATAAAGCTTCTTTTTTACTCATTTTGAATATTTCCTATCTGCAGTAATACCAATTTTATTAAAACATGATCATTCTATCGCATTAAACAACTCACTAACTGCGTTAAAAATTATTCATATAGAACAACTATATCTCATAATTCTCGCCTTGCTATTGCGCTATTTTCTTAGCGCAATAATAGATCACTTATTTAATGCAATTGGTATAGTAAAATTATCGACCAGTAGGTAGTTATTTACAAGCGTTTTTATTTTTAAGCAACCCCCTAATTTTATTATGAATTAAGTTAAATCCTATAAATCAGAAAAATTTAAACGTTGACTTAAATTTAGTTTAATACTATAAATTACCTATCGGTAGGTAGGTTGCTGCCATTAATTCACTTTTAAACAATAAAGATAGAGATTGCTATGAAAATTTATGATGTAGAAAATTTTCCAAACCCACTTCGTGTTCGTATCGCTTTAGCTGAAAAAAATGCCACTGCAAATGTTGAGTTTGTACCTGTTGATTTATTAAATGGTGAGCACAGAACAGAAGCCTTTTTAGCTAAAAACCCATTAGCAGGTGTGCCGGTATTAGAGCTAGATGACGGCACGTTTATATCAGAAAGTACCGCTATTACTGAGTATATTGATACCGCATTTGAAGGCCCATCTTTAATGGGTGAAACCGCAAAAGAGCGTGCAGTAATTAACATGATGCAAAAGCGCGCAGAATCTATGGTGCTTGACGCTGTGGCAACTTACTTTCATCATGCAACTGATGGTTTAGGTCCAGAGCTTGAAACATATCAAAATGTGGCTTGGGGTGAAAAACAAGGCGAAAAAGCACGCCAAGGGTTTAGCTATTTTAATGATGTACTAGCGCAATCGGCGTTTGTTGCTGGTGAGCAGTTTAGTATTGCTGATATTACATTGTATGCTGGTCTGGTATTTGCTGGATTTGCACAAATAGCAATCCCGAATGAGTTAACCCATTTAGTTGCATGGCAAGAAAAAGTAGCAAAACGCCCAAGTGTTGCGGCTTAATTAGGTTGTTAGTTTAAAATTTAAGTGAAGTTACGCTTAGGAGCCAAATATGAAAATTGCTGCCGATTTTAGTAAACGAGTTGTGGTACATAGCGAAACGCTACCGTGGGTTGCATCGCCAATGGCGGGTGTTGATAGACGAGCACTGGACCGTGTGGGCGACGAAGTTGCTCGCGCAACGACTATTGTTCGTTATGCACCTGGCAGTGAATTTTCGCCGCATGTTCATACAGGCGGTGAAGAGTTTGTTGTGCTTGAAGGGGTATTTCAAGATGAACATGGTGACTTTGTGACAGGTTCTTATATCCGTAACCCACCGCAATCAAAGCACAAACCGAGGTCTGAAAATGGCTGCGTTATATTTGTAAAGTTATGGCAGTTTCAGCCAGATGATCGAACCCACGTGCGTTTACAAACAGACTTGACGCAAAGTACGGCGCACCCTAGTTTTAAAAATGTAGCCGTAACCCCTTTATACAAAGACAGCTTTGAAGACGTAAGCTTGTTGCACTTTAAGCCCAGCGCCTGCATGGTTATAAACGCAAAAGGAGGAGCAGAGCTGCTAGTACTTGAAGGCTCATTTGATGAGCAAGCCGATACCTTTGTAAAAAACAGTTGGTTAAGAGTGCCTATTAACAGCTCTGTTAACGTTAAAGCGGGAAGTAATGGTGCAAAAGTATGGCTTAAAACGGGCCATTTAACTGATGTAGAAAACCAGATATCTCGCGTACAAAATGCGTAATTGAGTCGTTTATTTGAGATTATTTAATGATCTAGTTCAGGACTAATTAATTTTAGAAGGTGTACTTTTACTACTCAGCCTATTTAAGGAGAGCAGTAATGGTACACACAACACATGGTTTATCGATTGGTCTTGAACGTGCAGGAAGAGAGTTTTTTTTAAAACTTAAAGCCGTTGGTACGCTTACTCACGACGACTACAAAATAATTACCCCAATGATAAACTCAGCTCTTGGCGAAGTTAAGCACCCAGTCGTGAACGCCTTAATAGATGGTAGCGAACTTGAAGGCTGGGAACTACGCGCAGCGTGGGATGACTTAAAGTTAGGTGTTAAGCACTCTAAAGAATTTAAAAAAGTAGCTATTTACGGTAATAAAGAGTGGCAAGCTCGAATGGCAAAAATAGGTAACTGGTTCATATCGGGTGAGGTTCAATACTTTGAAAATGCTACCGCAGCCATAGATTGGCTAGATGAATAGCTTTATTGAAAACTTAAATTAAAGCACTCTTATAGAGTGCTTTTTTGCTCTATGGGTAACATTGTTAGGTAGTTACATTCGGTTTATTTCAATTGTTAATACTGCTCTATTAAAATACACTCATTATTATTGAGCAAACTACACATTATAAAAACAATGAAACAAGTACTTACCTTTATTACATTCCTGATATTTTCGACATCGATACATGCAAAAGATAACAACATATTCACGCCGGTGAGCGATCTTTTTTTGGCTGTT
This sequence comes from Pseudoalteromonas sp. RB2-MNA-CIBAN-0110, assembly GCF_040309305.1. Classification (NCBI taxonomy): domain Bacteria; kingdom Pseudomonadati; phylum Pseudomonadota; class Gammaproteobacteria; order Alteromonadales; family Pseudoalteromonadaceae; genus Pseudoalteromonas; species Pseudoalteromonas sp. RB2-MNA-CIBAN-0110. The sequence goes on from NZ_JBEOOQ010000006.1 coordinate 78,594, forward strand.
TCTAACGTTGATCACACGCAAATGCGTGCAGCCGTTGATGATTCATTTTTACTTTTAGAGCACGGTGAAGTGTGGACTATTAATGACTTTATAAATGTTGTTAAGCCTTCTGACTTTATAAGAACTAATTATTTTAGTGTTATAAATTCGCGTGTAGTGGGTGATGTTGCTTTTATTAATTACTGGAATAAAGCCAATATTAAAAACACCGAAAGAAGTATTGATATTTATTGGTTAGAAAGTGCCGTTGTATCAAAAGTGGGCGATAAATGGTTGTTATCGCAAATGCACTCTACTCGATTACCCCAAGATGAAATACCTAAAGGTGTCACCTTTATAAAGCAATAGATATGACTCTAATTTAAAGCCCCGTAATATGGGGTTTTAATCGTTTAAATTATATCAGCCAACTCAGGTAATGCCCTTTTAGAGCTAATGTCGACACTCTTTAGGCGCAATGCCAAACGTTTGTTTAAATAAACGACTAAAGTGGCTCGCGCTATTAAATCCAACATCAAAGCAAACTTTACTAATTGCATGGCCTTGTAGCAATTGAGCACGCGCTTTTTTAAGTCTTAATTGTTGCTGCCAAAGGGCTGGGCTAGTGCCAAATGCAAGTTTAAACTGCTGATAAAACTTACTGCGGCTCATGCAGGCTATTTTGCATAAGGTATTTATGTCGAGCGTTTCACTTAAGTGTTCTTCAATATAAAGCAGGGCATCGCTGACTTTTGTTTTAAGGCGTGGCTTATCGCAGCTAGCCAGCAATAGCTCGCGGCTTTGTTGTTGTAGTAAACGGGTGATTAATTCGTTTAACGACAAATCAATCAAGTAATGTCGCTGTGCGCCTTGCTCGCTAAATAAATGCACCATGCGCTCTAATAATTGCTGCGTTTGAATATTATGTTGGGTATGCACTAACTGCGGTACATATTCAAATAAGCCATCGTGTGCAAAGTTTTGCTGCATGTTAAGTGCATTCGCCACGCTAGTTATTTTGTCGGTGCTAATTTCAATCGCTAAACAAGTAGTTGGGGCGTGCATTGATGCTTGTGGAAAATCAATTAATACACCTTGTTCTGGTGCTAGTACAAACGACTCGTGTGGTAAAAATGCTTTATGATATTGGCTGCTTTCTACGTGCATTACCTTTTTGCCGCTAAGCATGGCACAAAACAGTAACTCATTTGAGTGCAGTGCCACCTTTTGCGCGCTTTGATATGTGTCGTAAATGCTCAACTCGCTGCTATCTGCAGCGAACGTAACTTTATTTTCTATTAATACATCAAGTTGTTGGCGTTTTTTGTTTAACTGAGATGTGTGCATATCAATCCTTTAGGTTTTTATTAGTGTGGACTCACAGACAACTTTTGTGGACAGCTAATCAAGTTATTAGGCGCTTGTTAGTTTAATGTCAATCAATGCTGCTCAATTATAAAACAGCGCTTGATTAAATATAGAGCAAAAAGATTTATTTAACAGCTCGACTTTTAGCTAATAACAACAAGAGAGTGTCACTATGGTTTATGCAAATCCAGGCGAAAAAGATGCACTAATTACCTTTAAACAACAATACGGAAACTACATTGGCGGAGAGTGGGTAAAGCCAGTGAATGGCCAATACTTTGATAATATAAGCCCAGTAAACGGGAAAGTATTTTGCCAAATACCGCGCTCAGACAAAGACGACATAGAGCTGGCTCTCGACAAAGCGCATGCAGTGCGAGCGCAGTGGGGCACAACGTCGGTGACCGACCGAAGTAACATACTGCTAAAAATAGCCGACCGAATTGAGCAAAACCTAGAGTTACTTGCCGTAGCCGAAACGTGGGATAACGGTAAAGCAATTCGTGAAACACTCGCTGCTGACATTCCGCTAGCGGCCGATCACTTTCGCTACTTTGCAGGGTGCTTGCGCTCGCAAGACGGCAGCATTGGAGAAATAGACGAAACGACCGTTGCGTATCATTTTCATGAGCCACTAGGGGTTGTTGGGCAAATTATTCCGTGGAACTTCCCTATTTTAATGGCCGCCTGGAAACTAGCGCCAGCACTTGCTGCAGGTAACTGCGTAATTTTAAAACCCGCAGAGCAAACACCAGCTTCTATTTTAGTTTTAATGGAGATAATTGGCGACCTACTCCCAGCAGGCGTATTAAATATAGTAAACGGCTTTGGTAAAGAAGCGGGTGAAGCACTGGCAACAAGCAAGCGTATCGCTAAAATTGCATTTACGGGTTCAACGCCTGTAGGTTCACATATTTTGAAATGTGCTGCTGAAAATATTATTCCTTCCACGGTCGAGCTCGGTGGTAAATCACCTAATATATTTTTTAACGATGTAATGGAAAAAGACGACGCGTTTTTATCCAAAGCCATTGAAGGCGCCGTGCTTGCTTACTTTAACCAAGGCGAAGTGTGTACGTGCCCATCAAGGCTGTTTATTCAAGAAGACATTTACGAGCAGTTTATTGAGCGAATACTCGAACGTACTTTAAAAATTAAACGCGGAAACCCACTCGATAGCGAAACCATGGTGGGCGCACAAGCCTCAAAAGCGCAATTTGATAAAATATTGAGCTACATTGAAATAGGTAAAAAAGAAGGCGCCGAAGTACTCACTGGCGGTAACGCAGAGCAACTAAGTGGCGATTTAAACGGTGGTTACTACATACAACCTACGTTATTAAAGGGGACAAATGATATGCGTGTGTTCCAAGAAGAAATTTTTGGCCCTGTTATTTCAATGTCGACCTTCAAAGATGAAGCCGAAGCACTTGAACTTGCCAACAGCTCTGAGTTTGGTTTAGGCGCAGGTGTGTGGAGCAGAAACATGAACCGTGCTTATCGTATGGGTCGCAAAATAGAAGCAGGGCGAGTGTGGACTAACTGTTATCACATGTACCCAGCACACGCTGCGTTTGGTGGTTATAAAAAATCAGGAATAGGGCGCGAAACGCACAAACTCGCACTCGATCACTACCAGCAAACTAAAAACCTATTAGTGAGCTACAGCGAAGATCCGCTCGGCTTCTTTTAAATAAAAAATTTTTTTAATACAACAATCACTCAGTAATGAGGGCGCTGCATATTTGTAGCGCTTTTTCATTTTAAGATGTTCATTGCACCACTCACAGCTTGTTGTAATACATAAATAGGATACTAATTGAATTAAAACGTTAGAATTTCAGCTCTCTAAATAATTCATTAACTGCGTTAGAATGTGATTTAATAATACGTACTATTTTATAAATAGCCGCTGTATATATCGACAGTAATTTATATTTTGTCTGATATTACTGATCTCCACCACTTTGGTGTATTACAGCATTAATGGAAATCTACTTATAGTTAACTAATTGTTTACAGATGGTTATTTGCTGGCTAAGATAAACGCATTGTAATATATGGACATTTGTCGGTTTATAAAACGACAAATGTCGTAGACAAAATTGTTAGCTTCATGGAGGATTCATCATCAAGTATCTATTAATAATAATGTGTTTATTGTCTTATTCTGTAAATTCTGAAGAATGGCATACGAATAATAAACCAGATAACTCAAACACCTTTCAAGGATCTTCTGGCGAATTTGGTGCCATGATATTCATGACCACGGATTCTCAAAAAATGTTAAACAACTGGGAAGCTCCAACTCCTGGTTATCATATATTACCATCTGAGAATGTAGAAAAAGGCCAACCAATTGAAGCTTTAGTTTTATTTAGTGGTTGTTCTGCTAATGCAGATGGGAATTGTATAGCTGAGGTTGATTACCAAATTCTCAAGCCAGATGGATCAATCTATGCAGAATATAAAAATACTGAATTATGGAAAAACAAACCCGCATTACCTAAAGGTCAATTAGGTTTAGCTATTGATCGCGTAGGATTAATAGCGGAGGATAATGATCCTATTGGTGTATATAAAGTTACTTGCGTTGTAAAAGATCTTGTAAGTAACAATAAGTTTTTTATATATTCTAGTTTCAAAGTAAATGAAGCTAACAACACGCCCTGAGGTGGACGACTAGTAAAATTTAGCTATTAACTGCAAATTTTAAAAGTGGTGAGCCTCTGCGTTTTAAGGCCGCTAAATACGTCGATTCATCGTAGGGTGTATTCGTTTTCCAACACTTAAATACAATCCTTATCCATTTAAATGCCAGTGATCTAATTATGCTGTTATGCGGCTTACCCTTGGCTTTTTGTTGCTCATAATACGCTTTAGCCCAAAACGAATAACGAATAGAAAAGCCTGCCCATTCCACAAATGTTTGCTTTAAAAGGAGTTACTGTGGTTTGATATATCGATGGTATGTATGCTTAATCACTTACTAACAGGTTACTATTTAAAACAATAAAAAACCGCTCAGTGAGCGGTTTTTTGCATTTTTACTAAAGGAAATTTAGTTAGAACGTGTAACGTGCACCAATTGAGTAACGCGGACCGTATTGATTAGCAAATAAGAACTGCTCTTCGTAACGTCCGTAACCTTCTTCGGTTGCATTGTTTAAGTTTATGCCATCAAAAAATACCGTTACGTTTTCGTTTACATCGTAGTTAACGCTCATATCCCATTGGCCATACGCTTTAGCATATTGCGGAGGCGCATCAGCTGAACCTTGAGCTTGGCCAACACCAATTAGGTATGAGTCGCGCCATGCGTAAGTAATTTTAACTGATAGGCCGTCTTTTTCGTAAAAGCCTTGGAAGTTAGCTGAGTCACTTAAGCCTGTAAGTGGTGCTTGTTGATCAAGGCTTTCGCTATCAAATTCAACGTCGCCATCTACAAATGTTGCGTTAACACCAACACCAAAACCGGTTTCACCAATTAAGTGCTGAACAGCTACTTCAAAACCATCTACCGATTTACTGTCGGTATTTTGTGGCTGGCTAATATTCCATGTAATTAGCGGATCGTCGCTGTTTGGTTCAATAACGCCATTTGCATTGCCGTAACCGCTGGCAATCATTTGTGCAAAAATAGCGTCGGTTGTTGCTTGCTCGCCACGTGATTCAATATCGCTTACGGCTTGTAAGTAACGAGGGCCGTTTAAAATATCGTGCAAGCCATCAATAGTAGTTTGCGTAATGGTGGTTTGAATAAAGTTATCAACGTCTTTTTTAAAGTAACCAACAGACGCGTAGCTGCCTTCTGCATAGTAATACTCAAGTGATAAATCAAGGTTTGTTGATTCAAACGGCAATAAGTTTGTATTACCTTGGCTACCTGTACGAGAACCTGGTTTTGGGCTGCCTGTTAAACTACGGCCACCGGCTAAATTACCTAGTGGTGCACGCGACATTGTTTTACCCCAAGATACGCGGGCTACTACGTCTTCAGTTAAATCAACACTTACGTCGATTGAAGGCAGTAAAACATCGTAATCACCTTGTTGCTCTAAGAAGTTATCATCGCCGCCAGCAGCGTATTGCATGATCCACTCTGAAGCGCTGATCCAATTAACTTGATCTTCAACGCGTTGACGTACAGTACTGGTTACGTCTGTTTGCTCATAGCGTAGGCCTGCATTTACTTTTACGTAGTAGTTACTTACGTCAAATTCCCAGCTTGATTGAACATAAAAGCTATTAGTGATTTCTTCTACGTAGCTTTCGCTGTCAATACCATCCATATAGGCATTTGCGGCGTATGCATCGCCACCGGTTACATCAGCCGTTAAATAAGCAATTTGGCGTGCAACAGCTTCGTCAAAATCGTAGGTATAGTAGTAACCAGGTTGTAAGTTGCTGCCGCCGCCATCAAACTGATCTAATAACCCAGATGTGTCGTTGCGGGTAAACATGCTATCTGGGAATATTTCTGTGTACGATGGGTTAAAGCCTGGACCACCTACTAAACCACTCCACGCGGTGTAACCACCAGTGTTTTGTTCTGTACGTGATGCGCCAAATTTTACTTTAACTAAACCAATGTCATAACTTTCGTTATACCATGTTGTATGTAGCTGTAATTGTTCAATGTTTGATTCACCTGGTGAATGAATAAACTGACTAAAGTTTGAATCAATTTCGCCAGGCGTTAATTCACTTGTGCCATTTAACCAATTAACTTGTGCACTGGGTACTTCGCCCGTACGGTAATCATAAATTTTATTAGCTAGCTGATCAGAACCTAAAATTACTTGGCCGGCACTTCCCAGCCCGTTGTCGGCGCCGTTATCAGTTTCGTTTTTAGAGTCGTGGTAATCAAGCTCTACGTGCCACGTGTCGTTAATTTCCCAATCTAGATTTAAACCTAGAGAGCGCGCTTTTACTTCTGTAGTACCTTTATTAGCTGTGAATGATGCATCGTTACCGCTAATATCAGCATAAACAGCTGTACCATTTTCATCTAGTTCGTAGCCATTAATATTGCTACCAAAGTCGTTCCAAATACCCCAACCAATACTTTGAGAACCTGTTACAGCTTTACTTGCGGTGTAATCAAGTGTTGCTACAAAGCCATCTACCGGTGCAAACTGAAAAGTAACTTGTCCGTTCGTACGTTCACGTTCTACATCTTCAATAGAGTAGTTCATGTCTTTAGGGAAGTAGTAGTTACCTGATGTATCTGTACGGTTATCAACAACGTTGCTGCTATCTAAATCAGGTAGGTCTACGTTTGCTTGCCAGCCTTGAATATTGGCACTTTGTTTTTGAAAGTCACGCTCTTGGTGCGAAAACGAAAAACCAAAACCAAAAGTATCATCTACAAAAGTATTGCTGTAAACAGTAGAAAACTCTGGTGTTACGTCATCGCCAGCTTCGTTTGATGAGTCGTGGTTTGCTTTAACGGTTGCTGAAAAGTTCTGACCCGGCTTTTGAAAAGGGCGTGCAGTAGAAATATTAACTGTTGCACCTAAGCCACCGCTTGGCACATCTGCACGTGCTGTTTTAAATACTTCAAGGGCACTTACACCTTCAGAGGCGATGTTTTCAAGGTTGTACGAACGTGTATAACCTGTGCCCGGCATTTGGCGACCATTTAAGGTAATTAAGTTAAACTCAGGACCAAAACCACGTACTGTAATTTGGCTACCTTCACCGTTTGCACGGCTCACCGATACGCCGGTAATACGTTGTAATGATTCTGCTAAGTTGGTATCTGGGAATTTACCCATTTCTTCAGATGAAATGGCATCTACAATGCCAGAAGAGTCGCGTTTCATATCCATAGAACGAATAAGTGAACCACGAATACCTTTTACTTCAATAACTTCTACATCAGATGAAACGCTTGTTTCTGCTTCTGCCGCAATAGCTGTGTTTAATGTGCTCGCAGCAATGATGAGAGACACAGAAGCCGCAAGTTGGCTCTTTTTAAAATTGAATGTGTTCATAATAGCTCTGCTTTATAAAATGTTGTTGTGTAGCAATAGGCGCTAAGCGCCTATTGGTGTGTGTTTTATGGATTTGCAATAATCACGTTGTCTATACGGTAAAGCGCGCCATCGCCCATGTCCCAGCTAGGAAAAACCATAATTACGTTTAATGCGCTAATGTCTAAGCCGGCATCAAATAATTGCTGAAGAGGGAAGGTGTATGTTTGCCATTCGCCCGTTACAGGTACTTGGCCTTCAACACTGCTAGATAAAGCAAGCTCTACGGCACTCGATGTACCAATTGATTCAATTTTAAATAGCCATTGTGCGTCAATATCTGAAGGGGCTGATACAACTTTCATATCAAATTGAACCACACCATTTTCAAGTATTGCAGAGGCATCGAACGATACGTCTTCATCAGCAATAAAGCCCATTACTGTAGCAGTAGAACCAATGCTAAATTGCGCTACTGCGCCATGCGCGTCATCATCGGTTTCTGTTGTTGGTGTAGAGCCACCACAACAATCCCAAATACTCCACTGATCGGCAGCTGCATCTTTAAATACAGTAAGCTCACCCGTTGCAGCTGGCGCTGCATTTGGATTATAAATCTTAACGTTATCTACACGGTAAACAGAGCCTTCACCTGCACCCCACGCTGGGAAAATCATTAGTACATCTATAGTACTTACATCTAAGCCAGCAGCTGCAAGATCAGACAGCTTAAACGTATATGTTTGCCACTCGCCAGTAACTGGCGCTACGCCTTCAACACTTGCCGTTAATTCAAGCTCTACTGCAGAGTCACCTTCGTTTGACTCAACTTTAAACAACCACGGTGTAGTTGGGTCACTCGGTGCAGACGTTACTTTTAAATCAAATTGAATAACGCCTTCATCTAAAATGCTACTAGCATCAAACGATTCACCTGCGCCACCTGACGATGTGCGGCTATTAAAGCCCATTACAGTAGGCTCTGCACCAATGCTAAATTCTGCGGTTAAACCATGCTCTTCATCATCCATAGCTTCAACAGGGGTTGAGCCACCACAACAATCCCACATTGGCCATGCTAGATTTTGCTCATCAGTAAAAATAGTAAGCTCAGGTGATACGCCTAAGTTATCTTGAGTAATCTCAACATCGTCAATTAAATAAACAGCGCCTTCACCTGCGCCCCATGCTGGAAACACCATGATCACATCAATTGCACTAATATCTAAATTTGCAGCATCTAGATCTTTTAATAAAAATGTATAAGTTTGCCATTGGCCAACAACAGGACTTACGCCTTCAATGCTATCTGTAATCGGCATTTCTAATGCGCTAGAACCTTCATTACTTTCAAGTTTTACAAGCCAAGCTGTATCAGCAGTGCCTGGTGCATTTGTTACTTTCATTTTAAAACGAACGTAACCTTCATCCAGCATTGGAGATGCATCAAACGGGCTGGCTTTTCCTGCTTCGTCAGTAATAAAAATCTCACGGCTAATAAAGCCCATTACAGTGGGTTCTGCACCTACTACAAATTCAACTACATTACCTTGGGTTTCATCTGCAACAATAGCGGGAGTAGATCCTCCACAACAATCCCATGCAGGCCAATTTGGATTAAATGACTCACCAAAAATAGTCAGTGGTGTTGCAATGCCTGTCGAAGGTGGGCTAGGAATTGGTGCATCGCCTTCAAGCAAAGCATCGTCTAGGCTATTGTAACCTGGGCGAATAGTTTCACAGCCTTTACCTGTTTCAGGGTTTGATGCACATTGATAAACACGTACGTAATCAATAGCAAAGGTTTGGCCGTTTTCAAATGCGCTAGCATCTATACCTAGATCATTAACGTTTTCAGGCCAGTCGCCGCCTACTGCTAGGTTTAGCAATAAGTGAAAGTCTTTATCAAATGGTGCGCTATCCCAGTGAGTTTCAAGCTCGCCAGAACCTTGCTCAAAATATTCTGCAAACCAGCCACGGTGTTTTAGACCTACAGCCTCGTCACTTGCATTAGTACGAACTTCTGATTGACGCTGAGTTGCATAAAGGTAACCGTCTACGTACCAGCGAATTTCACCTTCTTGCCATTCAACAGCATACGTGTGGAAATCATCTGCCGGGTTAGTATTTTCAGGGAATTTAAATTCTTTGCCCGTAGAGCTGTTATCTGGCCACGCGCGTCCGTAATGAAGTGTGCCGTGGATGCTTGACTCTATTCCACCGTCTTCATCCGGTGTTTTAAGATTTACTGATTCTAAAACATCTATTTCGCCAGAACGAGGCCAAGTGCCGTAAACTTCATCTGTTGGCAGCATCCAAAATGCTGGCCAGCTACCTTGTCCTGATGGAAGTTTGGCGCGCACTTCAAAGCGACCATACGTAAAGTCAGCGTTGTAACGCGTATTTAAGCGCGCTGAAGTGTAAGGTTTTTCTGCACCTTCTTCAGCGGGTAGGGCAACAATGTTTAACACACCGTCTGCAATAAATGCATTTTGCTCGCTGTCGGTGTAACACTGTTTCTCGTTGTTACCACCGCCATTGCAGTTTAATTCATAGTTCCATTTGTTTGTATCAATGGCTGAGCCTTCAAACTCGTCGCTCCAAACCATTTGCCAATCTGATACTGGTTCAGAGGCATCTACATTTTCAAAATTTGATTTAGTGGCAGAGTCGCCACCACAGCCAGCTAACGTAACTAAAGAGATAGCGGCAAGTAAACGTGTAATGTGCGTTGTTTCAATGTTCATAACTGAACCCCGGTTTCAACAGATTATTGTCAGATTAATTGTTTTACGATCTATGTATTTTTGTGTTGTAAGCGCTTACATTTGTAAATGTGTTTTGTAAGCGCTTACAAATGATATTGTGGAGTACGCAAATGGTCAACATATTTGTTTATTTTATTTACAATTAGTTTACGGTAAGACCAGTTGCAGGACTGAAAAATACATAAATACGAGGAGCGTAAGCAGTTTACTTATTTACATATGTATTGCTAAACAGCTTATAGTAAAGCATTTTTATTATTTTATATTTGAAAAACACACAACCTATATTTAAAAACGATAATTAAAAGGTATATTGATAAATATCACCTTGAATAGTTTTTAGGCGTACCCAGAATATATGTTGCTGATCAGGTGCCACTGTATACTGGTGAACAAAACCATCAGGTTTTGGCATGATCAAATTCTCTTTTTGAGTATTGATATTAAAAGTCCAAATTCCCGTTGCTTCTCGATAAAAGTATAATTGGTGGTCAATAAGTTGCCAGTTTAGCCAGTTGATTCGATTGAAGTTTTTAATAACAAGTTCTTCACTTGTTGTTGTTAAATTTTTACGCCATAAACCATCTACATTAAATTTAGAGTAATAGAGGTATTGATCTACGATTCTGCCGCTATAACCCCCATTTAAAGTTAATTGACTGTGTGTATCGGTACTTCGTTGATACAACCACAGTTGCCATTGTCCAGAAGCGTTTGTGCTATAAATAATGTTATTTTGTACGTCGTAATTAGCAACATAGCTATTGTGATTTTTAGTAAACACTTTTTGATAGGCATTTTTATTTAAATCTAGTTCAAAAACATCGCCGTGCTTAGTAAATAAAATACGACTGCCATCATCAGATAGTTCGTAGCGGACAAACTGTAGATCAAAGGGTAAATCGATATCAATTAATTGGGCCTCGTCGTTTTTAACTCTCCAAAAGTGATGGCTTTTGTAACGCGTAGACAAAAAAGTTTGAGTGTTTGCCCGCATACGAGGAAGCAGCTCTGTGCGCGCACTTTGCTGCCACACATGTTGACTACTGTTAATAGTGTTATATTTTACAATTTCGCTTACGACATTAAGGCTACTTACTAATAGCGAGGCATTCAATTTAGCTGGGATAATAGCTAAAGAGTTAATTGTAAAATCTAATTTTTTTATCGAATAATATTCACCACTTGCGGCTTCTAAAGAGAAAATAGTGTTGTTGTTTGCGATAACTAAAGTATTGTTTTTAGAATGCCATACAAGACTTTTTACACGCAGATTAACTACGTATTCGTTTAATTTTTCTTCTTCATTTTTAATAATTATTTTTGAGTCGTTTTCGGTTATATAACGAACAATAGCAAGTTGATTACTATGGTTATTGTAGGAGAAATCAAAATCGCCCTTAGTATTATTTTTACTACTTGGATTTGTAATTTGTCTTAATCTACTCGTGTTTATATTATAGCTATATACTTGATATGGATGAGATTTACTAAAACGTTTATTGAAGTAAAATGTATTGTTTTCTCCCCAAGCTAGTGAGGTTGGGAACTCATCACATGAAAATAAAAACTGCTTTTTCTTAGTGTGTACATGATAAGTCGAAATTAAACATTGTTCATCAATGTGTGTTGCATAAACGATATATTCTCCATCAGCACTTATCGTCGCCAACGAATTTGTTAGTACACTGTTTTGAGTATGTGTTTTTGTATCATATAAATAAACCGATTGACGGTCATCCTCATCAAGGTGATGGAACAAAATGAGTCCCCCAGATTGGGTGGCCGAGAGCTTATATTCTCTACCTTGCAAACCAATCAATGGCGCACTAACAAGTGATAATTTATTTGGCGTGATTAAGTTTTCAACTTTGAAGAGTGTGCTAAAAAGGGTAATTAATAGCAGAGTTATAATAATTGCAATAATTGATGCTTTTTTGATATTGCGCATAGGTTTCTTGAATGATGGGCTTTTAAAAGCAACCTTTTGCTCAACAGGCATTTCATCGTGAGAAATATCTGTGTTCGTTACAGTAGCAACTAACCGATACCCTTGAGTTGGGACAGTTTCAATAATATTTTCATTAGTTAATGCTGAAAAATGGTTTCTCAATAAAGACACGGTTCGATTGATCGCTCCCTCACCTACAACCCGATTATTCCAGACTTCAACTATGAGTTGGTCGCGAGTGACAATTTTCCCATTAGCTGCTAGTAAAGTAATTAATAAACTGAATACTTTTGGTTCAATTTTTCTAGTTTGACTGTCATTTTTTAATGTTCGCTGCTCTTCGTCAAAAATAACACCAGAAATATGGACAGCCATAGGGTTCTCTATCATATTGAAATTACATTGCTTTTTAAAACATAACATAAATATAACAAAAACATAAGCGTCAACTATGGCAACAACAAATAAGTATATGATTTGCTACCAACTCATATTTAATGAGAGTAGAGAAGATGCGTACTTATTTATATTTATTATTGAAAATAATGACTGTCACATTATTAATGGCCGGTTGTAATGGTACTAATAAGGATTCGAGTTTAACAAGTACCCAGCCCAAGGGTTTAACTAAAGTTAAATTAAAAAATCGAAGTTATTATGTGGCAACACCACGTAATAACTTTGATACAAAAAAATCTTATAAGCTTTTATTAGCTTTTATTAGCTTTTCATGGTTCTGGGCAGAGCGCTAAAAATATGCAGAGTATGGCTGCGTTTGAATCTGCATCAGAAAATTATATAGTTGTTTACCCACAATCAAAAGTTGAAGAGTGGAATGAAGGATGTGATTGCAATAAACCCCATCGATTAGGCATTAATGATTTGGTGTTTGTCGAAAATGTTGTTGATGATGTTAAAGCTAAATACAACATTATTGATGGAGAGCTTTTTGCGGTCGGGTTTTCTCAAGGAGGTTTATTTACACAAAATTTAATGTGTAATAGTAGTTTAAAGCTATGCGGCCATAGCATCAGTTGCCTCGCCTATGTCAGAGCAGCTGTCTCAACGATGCGAGATAGTAAATCACACCAACTACATGATGGTACATGGCACAAATGATCAGACTTTACCCTTTGAAGGTAAAACTCATTCAAATTTTGGATTAATCCCAAGTAGGCTTGCTATTGAAATAATAGCCAAAGAAAACAGTATTGATTCGGGTGTACAATTAGAAAAAAGTCAGGCAATCGCTAAATATACATTTAAAAATGATAGCTATATCAACCAATTGGTAGCAATTGAAGGCGGTGGGCATAGTTGGGCATTTAGTAGTTTTAACACCACGGAAGAATTAATAAGCTTTTTTGATACAGTAAGTAAAACTAAACTCGATACCTACTCAAAATTATATCGCGTTGATCAACAACAAAAAAACGATGTACATGTACGTAGCATGGGCCTTGAACATTCGGGGCCCGCGATTATTCTTTTATCGGGCTTTAATAAAAACTTTCATAGTGACAGTGCTTGGTTTGCTTTACTGCAGCCATTGATAGCAAAAACTCATCGTGTACACGTCATAGAACGCTTTGGAAGCGGTTTTAGTAGCCCTGCTGAGCAACCATCGTATGCTTCTTTTGTGCCTGCATTAGATAAAACGTTAGGACTGCTTAATGAAAAGGAGCTAATTATTGTTAGCTTTGCCAGTGCAAATATTTTGGCTCACTTATGGCAAAATTCACCTGATTCACAATTTGTAACTAGCCTTAACGGTATGGTGTGGATTGACCCCGATGTTTTGCTGCCACACTCTATTAGCTTGTATCAAGATTGGCCCGTATATTGGTATAGAGACGCGGGTGATACCTTAATCACACATATAGAAGAAGGTAATTGGACGCAAAGGACTCGAGATAAATTAATTGATGAACGTACAACGACCGAAACACTCATCCCTTCACAGTATAAAGCAGAAATGAATTGGCCGTACTTTGATTTAATAAGCCAAAGCCGTACTCAAATTGATAAACAAGTAACACGAGCAAGAGAGATTATGAATTATCATGATGATTTAAATCGTGTTATTAGTGCCGATATAGCCATACCCACTCCAATCTCCGTTATAGATACTGATTTTGAATCGTATGATATTAAAAATGCAGAACCTGACTTCGTCGATAATTTAGTATTATGGCAACAAGAGGGCTCTTTATGGAGCCAGCAAATTAGTGAGCAATCGGGTGGGCAATATATACCTCTAAGTAATAGCGATCATATGGCAGTTTTTCAGCGCCCAGACGACATTTTAAAAGCAATAAAAAATATAAAAAGTAAATAACCTGATGTAATATATTAACTAAGTGAGCTTATGCTCACTTATTTTTAAAAGGCATGATCAATAAGCCCCACAACGAGGCATTTTGCTTTTTGCTTGGGTATTCTTTTAAGCCAATATTTATATCTGCATCAGTTTTTTTAGCTTTATCTTTGTAGCTACCAAATAATTTATCCCACCAAATTACACTAAACCCATAGTTTGAGTTAGTTTCGCTAACCACTTGGCTATGGTGAATTCGATGTAATATTTGCGTCATTAATATTAAACGCAGCGGCTTTTCAATGGCATTAGGTAGGCGTATATTTGCATGATTAAATAGTGCTAAACCATTAAGTGCTATTTCAAATATAAGTACCGCAATGGCAGGTACGCCAAGAGCAGTTACTGCAATGAGTTTTATAAGTATGCTCAGCACAATTTCGATAGGGTGAAAGCGCAGCCCAGTACTGGTATCAACATGCGCATCGGCGTGGTGTACGCGGTGCAAACGCCATAAAATAGGCACTTGATGAAATAATCTATGCTGCCAATAAATTAATATATCGAGTAAAAGTATGCTCAATATAATAATTAAACTGCTTGGTAGAGCTATTTGATTAAATAAGCCAATGCCGTGCTCTTGATTGTAAAGTGCTACAGCGGTTAACCCAATAGGGACCACTAAGCGCGCAATAACTGATGATGCAAACACTAAACCAAAGTTAGCAAACCAGCGTGTGCTGCTTTTAATTGGGGATTGTCGTGCTGGTTTTTGCCATTCAAGCAGCATCATTATAATTAAAATGCTAAAAAAGCAGCCGAGTCGCCACCATACTTCATTAGTCATTTATTACCTCAGAACTTGCACTGCTAGGCACGTTTTCAGCTGCTTTGTTAGCATCGGCTTCTTGTTGCTTAAGCGTGTGATAACCGCCATGTATACGGGTAAAAATAGTTATGCCACACGCAATAGCAAAAATGCTCGCCATAACCGCAAAGTGCTGCGGCCAAATACAAAATGCAATAAATAGCGCGATTGTTTCAGTGCCTTCGGTTAAGCCGTTTAAGTAGTAAAAACTTTTGTATTTAAATTGCGGTTTTTCGAGTTTAAATTTTTCGGCGGCAATCGCAAAAGCTAAAAAGCTTGAGCCCGTGCCAATAAAAGTGGCAAGTAATAACGATCCCGCTATCGCGTTTTGCTCAGGGTTTGCCAAAATAAAGCCAAGCGGAATAGCCGCGTAAAATAAAAAATCGAGTGTGATATCTAAAAAGCCACCCGCGCTTGAACTTTGGTTTGCATAGCGTGCTAATGCGCCATCAAGCCCATCTAAAATACGATTTAAAACAATGGCAGTTAATGCCCCATACCAAAGTCCAAAAGCAAGTAATGGCACTGCTAATAAACCCACTAAAAAACCAACAACAGTGAGTTGATCGGGGGTTATACCGCGTTTGTGCATAAGCATTACAACAGGAGTTAAAAGTGGCTTAATTACAGGGGTGATAAATTTGTCTAGCATGTTTTTTGCCTTATGCGTTTAAAGCTATGTATTTAAAGTGCGCTACTTAAAGTAATGAGTTTGCCACTTGCAGCGTCGGCGTCGCTATGGTCGTGAGTTACCATAATTGCAGGTAGCTTATGATCGCGTATTTGGCTAAACACGAGTTCGCGTGTATCAACACGCAGTTGGGTGTCGAGTTTGCTAAAGGGTTCGTCGAGTAAAATAGCTTTAGGTTCGCTCAGCAGCATACGTAATAATGCAACACGGGCTTGCTGCCCGCCCGATAAGTTATCGGGGTGACGATTACCCATGTCTTTAAGACCTACTTGCTCAAGTGCGTGTTCTATTTTTTCAAGGCGTTGTTTTTTATTACCTTTGGGCATTGCAAAGGCAATGTTACCAGCAACAGTTAAATGCGAAAACAATAAAGCGTCTTGATAAAGCACTCCAATATGGCGCAAGTGTGGAGGGGTGTTATCGATATTTTGACCATTAAGCCACACCTCACCATTGGCCTTAAAGCTACTTGGTAAAGTACCCGTAAGCCAATTTAATAAGCTTGATTTACCACTGCCTGATGGGCCCATAATAGTCAGAATTTCACCGCCATTAACTTGCTCGTTTAAGCTAAGTAACAGCTCATTTTGGCGATAAAGCTGACAATTTTTAATCTGTAACGATGACTGCATTAAAAAACCTTAACCCTGATAGTGTTAAACATGGGTGCTTTAAATATGTGCACGTTTAAACACGTGCACTTTTGAAAAAATATTTAGGTAAACCCCATGCCAGTATAAATCCAATAAGTGGCAACGCCATTTGCATAATCGCGTACACGGCACTGGTGCGTCTGCTTGCGCCATTGGCAAGCGTAACGGCTTCGGTTGTTATTGTAGCTATGCGCCCGCCGCCAGCTAAAAGCGTGGGGAGGTATTGTCCAAAACTAATTGCTAAGCCCAGTGCGGCTGCAATTAAAATAGGGGCAAACAACTGAGGTAGTTTTACTTTAAAAAACACCTTGCATGGCGCTGCGCCTAGGCTTGCTGCAACATGAGCAAAACGAGGATCTAAGCGCCTATAACTGCTCGCAAGTGACAAAAACACATAAGGCAACACAAACAGTAAATGCGTAAGTACCACATTAAAAAATGCGGCTTGGTTATTTACCAATTGTTGTATCCATACTAGCCCAAACAAAAAGGCAATACTGGGTACTAATAACGGTAAGTAAATAATTAAACTGGTAAAACGAGAAATAGGTTTGTCACTCAACTGCTCTGATTCTAAACACAATAAAGTAAGAATAATGGCAAATAGTGTGGTTACTAAACCGATTGCTAGCGTATTAAAAAGCGGACTGCCCATTTGCATTAGCGCACTTTTAAAATGCAGTAGTGTAAATTGTTCAGGCATTGCATCTGGAAAGCGCCAAAAACCTGCAACCGACCACATAACTAAACCAATAAGTGACAACAGTATAAAGCTAATTACTAATGTGGTGAGTACGACCGTTATTTTTTGCCAATAAAATCCGCCGTATTCGCGCACTCCATTAGTGAGAGAGTCGCTAAATAGCACTTTTACGGCCTTTTCCCCGCCAAGCCAAAGGGCTAACAAACCGCCTGTAACAGCCAGTTGTAATAAAGCACCTGCTGAGGCTTTAATACGCAGGTTTAAATCAACATCGTTAAACCAATGCATTATTGCAACTGCCAACGTGGGTGGTGTATTTGGGCCTAATATAAGAGGCATTTCTACACTTGCGCTTGCATAGGCAAGCACTGCTAAAAGCGGCAAACGCAGTAGCGGATAAAGACTTGGCAGTATTACTTTAAAAAAGGCGGTCATTGGGCAATAACCCAAGTTAAGCGCAACCTTATGTTGTTGGCGTAATTTTTTGCCAAGCTCAGGTTGAGCAAGTACGCCCAGTGCCATTAGTAATAAAAAGGGAAGCTCTTTGAGTGTTAAGCCTAAAATAATACTAATACCGAACGAATCATGCGGAAACATACCGTTTGGCGCAAGTTCCCAGCCGCTTAACCAAGGCGACGCTAAGCGTGAAATCATACCTGAAGGGGCAATTAAAAACCCCACCGCAATAGCAGCTGCAGCATGAGGTATCACTAATATAGGGCTCAATAAACGCTGAATTCGGTTAAGCCACGGGCTATTAAAAAACGCAGCTAAAATCATTAAGGTAATGATAAATGCAAGCAGAGTACTTATTAAGCCCGTTGCAACGCTTAAGGTAACCATTTGAGTAAGGCCAGGTGTTTGCCAAAGGGCATTAAAACCTTGCAAGCTAAACGTTGTTTGCTCAAGTACGGGCGCATAACCAAAGGCAGGCAGCAATACGCTAATTAAGCCACCAAGTACGGGTAGTATAAGTAAAGCGAGTAAAAATCGCGGGCTAAATTTTGCAATGCGCGTAAACATATCGGTGCTGCACTGCGTTGTTGCTTTGGTATTTACTGGTACACTTTTTGAAATAACGCTCATTGGCTTACTCCATAACGGGTTTGCCAACCTTGCATAATGGCGTTTACCCAGCTTGGATGAGGTTCGCTCAATGTGCGTTTAATACTGTTTAAAGGCAGTGCACTTGGATGCGGTTTAGCTGTTTTAAATAAGGCTTGCTGATCAGGCGTTAACGTTGATTGAATAAGTACGCTTTTATCGCCCCATATATGCGCTTTTTGCTTTTGAGCTTGCGCCTCAGGGCTGAGTAAAAAATTAGCCACTAATTGCGCACTTTGCTGGTGGCTTGCATTGTAAGGAATTGCCACAAAATGGGTATTACTTAAACTGCCATCACTCATTGCGTAACTGCGAATGCTGTTTGGTAAATCATAGCGTTTTACAGCAGCTGGTACTTCAGGTGCTGAAAAAGTAAAGGCTAAACTCAACTCTGTATCGTCCACAAGGCGGCGCATTTGAGCACCACTTTGCATAAAATGAGTGCCACCACGCCAAAGCGTTGGGTGTAGTTTATCTAAAAAGTCCCACAGTGGGTTTAACACTTGCGCTGTATTTTTAGTTGTAGCTGGTTGGTTTAGCTGCGCTTTAATGTTTTCGCTGCTTTGCTGATGCAGTACAACTAAGGCGTATTTTAAAAAGCTCATACCTAAAAAGTCAGGCGGCTTTGGGTAACTAAAGCGACCAGGGTTTTGTGCGCTCCAGTTTAATAATTCGTTTAATGTCGTCGGCAATTTATTGTTTGCATTACCATTTATTGCAATGCTGTCGTAATAAAACGTAAGTGACGCTTGCCCCCATGGAGCCTCCATCCCATTGGTAGGTAAACCAAAATCAAAGGTTACAGCAGGGTTATTAGCCGGATCGGTTAATGCAAAGTAGGGAAGTTTACTCGCCCATTGCTTTAAAAGCAGAGAGTGCTCACTCATGGTGGCAAAGTTAGCCCCGTTGATCCACATTAAATCTACGCTGCCTTGGTTGTTATTGTTTGCTGATTTTTCGGCAAGTACACGACTTACTGCTTCGCTGGTGTCACTTAATTTTACATGCACTAAGTTAATGTTGTACTTAGTTTTAACTTGCTGCGCTGCCCATTGAATATAAGCATTTATTTGCGCGTCGCCACCCCATGCATAAAAGTATACATATTGATTGCTACCAAGTGTTTGAACTTGTTGCCAGCGAGATCCCTGTTGTGTGTTTATTACTAAATTACTTTTACTATTTGAGTTAATAACGGTATTAGCAAACGCAGTGCTCGAAAAAGCAGCTAAATTTGCGATTGTACAAACGCAAAACGCGACACAGCAAAAGCTGTATCGCGCCTGTGTTTGCCAAAACTTAATGGCGAACATTTAAATCCCAGTTATAGTCTAAAAATTTAACTTTCATGTCATCATTTTTAAGTGCTTTTTGCTGAGCGGGTATCAGTTTAAGTGCGTCGCTGTATTGCAAGAAAAACTGCTGTAGCGTGTTTGCACCTCTAAAACCTTTTTCAAAATCATCGCCGTACCATTTAAATATTGAAGACACGCTTAGCGTATTTTCTTGAGCCATATTGCGTGTCATATCTGATAAAAAGCGCACTGTTTGCTCTTGCAATTGGCTTTCTAAATCAGTGGCTGTATACGCTTCTTCTCGAAGCGCTGGGCAACCAATACTCGCGCAATTTACTGCAAAGTGAATGCGTGGGTCGTTGTATTTACCGCTGCCACGTATTAAACCATGTTCTATATCATCAAGGCTGCGAGTTTTGCCAAGTAATGGCACAAACTCTTTACTCCATGGTGAGCTAAAAAAGCTCCCTAAGTCTTTGATTGACTTAATATCAGGGTACTTAGTCAATATAAGTTCAACAGTCCACGCATTATAAGCATTGATTAAAAAAGCGAGTTGCTTAGGCTTTTCCCATGCGTCAAATTCACTTTGCGTTACAGCCGTTAACGAATCTAAATACGTTTTTAGCTGGGCATGCTCACGTTTTATGGCAGTGTAATCAACCTCAGTACTGTGATTATGGTTAATAGCGACAACATGCTTATTTAACAATGCATTCCAGCTATCGTGC
This sequence comes from Pseudoalteromonas sp. RB2-MNA-CIBAN-0110, assembly GCF_040309305.1. NCBI lineage: Bacteria > Pseudomonadati > Pseudomonadota > Gammaproteobacteria > Alteromonadales > Pseudoalteromonadaceae > Pseudoalteromonas > Pseudoalteromonas sp. RB2-MNA-CIBAN-0110. Next base: position 99,000 of record NZ_JBEOOQ010000006.1, read on the forward strand.
ATGTTTTGGGCTTGGGCCGAAAATGATGTTGCAAACGATGTTACAACTAAAGCCGAACCAAGTAACAATGCTTTTAGAGGTGTTTTAAACATAATTAACCTCTGCGCCAAGTGTGGTATTTTTCAAGTAAGTTAAGTACTTTTTCAGGAGCATGAGCGCGTTTCCACTCACCGGCTGCGTACTTATTGCCTTCAGCCCATGTAGGGTAACTATGAATAGTACCGAGTATTTTGTTAAGCCCTAAGCCGTGCTTCATTGCCAGTACAAACTCAGCAATTAAATCGCCAGCGTGTTCAGATACCACGGTAACGCCCAATATTTTATCTTTGCCTTTGGGTGTAATCACTTTAATAAAGCCTTTTGTAGCGCTGTCGGTAATTGCACGGTCTAGCTCTTCAAATTCAAAGCGAGTAATTTCGTAATCTATGCCTTTGTCTTTTGCGTCTTGCTCGTTTAAACCAACACGTGCAACTTCTGGGTCAATAAATGTAGTCCACGGGATAACACGGTAATCTACTTTAAACTTTTTAAGGTGACCAAATAAGCCATTTACCGCTGCGTACCAACCTTGATGGGCTGCCACGTGTGTAAACTGGTATGGACCTACAATATCGCCTGCTGCAAAAATATTTGGGTACAGTGTTTCTAGGTATTCGTTAGTTACTACTGTGCGGTTTGTTTCTATGCCTAGCTCTTCAAGACCGTAACCTTTAAGGCGCGCACTTCTACCAACGGCACATAATAGCTCGTCATATTCAATATCTATTTCTTTGTCGTTATGTTTAACAACAATATATTTTTTACCATCGCGCGTTTCACAACGAAGTGCTTGGTGCGATGTTAAAATATTAACGCCACTTTCGGTTAACGCTTCGTGAGCAAAAGTAGACACTTCAAGATCTTCTTTGATCATGATGCGCTCGCTCATTTCAATTTGCGTAACACTTGAACCTAAACGTGCAAAGCTTTGTGCTAATTCGCTACCAATTGGACCGCCACCTAGTACTACAAGTTTTTTAGGTGCCTCATCTAATTCTGCAAATTTATTCCACAATGTATCGCTTGTTACATAACCTGTTTCTTCAATACCAGGTAGTGGCGGTACAAATGGGCGTGCGCCAGTGGCAATCACAATAGTACGAGCGGTGAGTGTTTGCGTGCCGCCATCGTTAAGTTTAATTTCTACAGTCCACGGGTCTATTAATTTACCGTAACCTTTTACAACATCTACGCCTAAGTCGGTGTAGCGCTCAACACTGTCGTGTGGTGCTACATCGGCAATAACTTTATGTACACGTGCCATTACTTTTTTGAACGAAAACTGCGGTGTTGCGTTTTCTAGGCCGTAGTTTTCACCGTGGCGAATTTGCTCTGCAATTTTAGCGCTTTTAATGACTGCTTTACTTGGAACACAACCATAGTTTAAACAGTCGCCGCCCATTTCGCCCGCTTCAATAAGGGTTACTTTTGCTTTAACAGCAGCGGCTATATAACTTGTTACCAAACCACCTGCGCCTGCGCCAATTACAATCATGTTACGGTCGAATTTTTTAGGTTTAGTGTAGTTTTTGTATACACGACGTTTTTTAAACACGTTTAAAATTCCTTTAGCAATGAAAGGGAAAATGCCCAATAAAGCGAATGATAAGATAAGGTTGAACGATAAAATGCCTGATAGGCTCTCTATTTGAGCTAACTGTGTACCTGCGTTCACAAATACAAATGTACCTGCCATCATGCCTAACTGGCTTACCCAGTAAAAAGTCCATGCTTTAATTGAGGTAACACCCATCAATAAGTTAATTAAAAAGAACGGAAACACCGGCACTAAACGAAGAGTAAATAAGTAAAATCCACCTTCTTTTTCAACGCCTGCGTCGATAGCGGCTAAACGCTCAGGAAAACGTTGTTTAATAGTATCTCGTAGTAAATAACGCGACACCAAGAAGGCAAGTGTAGCCCCCACAGTTGACGCAAAAGATGCAACTAATAAACCCTCTACCAAGCCAAACAATGCACCTGCGGCAAGTGTTAAAATAGCGGCGCCCGGTAAAGAGAGAGCCGTTACAACAACATATAATAAAAAGAATCCACCAATAACGAGTAGCGGCGATTGCTCTTTATATTGACTAAATTGATCCATCGACCCTTTTAGGCCATCAAGTGTAAGTAACTGGTGTAAATTAAAGTGAAAGAACAGGCCGATAGCGGCCGCTGCAATCAATAATAAAAATATTTTTTTAATCATGTTCTCTCTCTTAAAAACTATGCGTAAGGGTTAACTTTGCGTTTATTGGTAACTCAGGAAAAGCTAAAGTTGCACCAAAGTAACCGCCTTCAAATACTGGGCGCCAGTTTTTTTGATTTGTGACGTTATTTACATCTAAACGTAATTTAGTACTAGGCGTAAAAGCATAGCTAGTATTTACGTTTAGTGTGTACTGATCACGAATTTTTACTGTCGCCAAAAAATCTAATGGGTAACTCTTTGTATATAGACCTGAAAAACCCGTTTGCCATTTCGAATTAATTGAATAATTTCCGTTAAAGCTGAACGATTGCTCAGGGATACCCTGTACACGGGTGTTTGAAGGTGCAAAAGCGGTAAAGCTAGGTGCGCCAACACTGGTACCTTCAATAATATCTGGACGTGAGTTGTCAAATGCATCGGCTACTTGAGCTGAATCTTGGCTACTTGCAGAATTATAGTAGCGAGCATCAATATAGCTGTAGCCAGCACTTAGCCAATAAGGGTAAGCATCATAAAATACTTGGCTTTCAAAGCCGGTAGTACGAATGCCGGTATTGCTACCATCGCGATTACGTAAACTACGACGTTGGCTGAATACTGCTCCATCGGCGTACCAATCACTGTCGGTTGGTGCGTATTTTAAACCAAATTCAACTAAAGTATTTTCGGTTGAAAAGTTTTGCGCGCTAATCGTGTTGTCGCCACCAAGAGACGTGCCGCCAGCCATGCTATTTGATGTGGCTTCGTTGTAACTTGCTGCACCATAAGTGGTGTAATCACCGTTTAATCGGTAGTTAAAGCTTATTTGCCCAGAATGTAGCTTATCGTTAATGCTATCGCGAGCTGCAATTTCACCCTCTGGTGCTATTGGGTCGTGCGCGTCTACATCATAAAAATCAATGCGGTAGCCAACACTTGTATGAAACTTATCTGTCCAATCAGAATCTTGCTGAATAGCAAAACCTGTTTGCCATGAACGCGAATCAGTAGTGTCTGATAAGTTAAAGTCGCTACTGCCGTCATTATTAATATCATATTGACCACCAGGGGATACAAATACACCTGGGCTAATTTCAATTAAACGCGCTTGTTGTACATCAGTTAAAGGAATGCGGCGGTTTGAAAGTGGGCCAGTTAAATCAATAGGTAAATCGGCTTCTGTTGTAAATTGGCTGTAGCCTAATACGCGGTTATAACGCACATCAAATGCAAAAATTGTTTGCTGATTACTATTCCAAAGGTAGGTAAGCTCGGTACGGTTTTGCGCGGTATCGGCACCATCTATAATTTCAACAAAGCTATTTTGTGCAATTTCTTCGCGTTGTAAGTGCTGAAAATACGTGATGTTTTTAATGGATGCGTTGTTGGAAAGTTCACGCTTATAAATGCTGTGTAGTAAATAAGTAGTGGCTTCGTTCTGATTATCAGGATCGGTAAGTACTGTACTACGGTCTATTTTTACTTGCCCAGTTGGTGAGATTATTGAACCTGCTGCCGGTACTGTGCTGCCATTTGCTTGCACGCCTTGGCCGGTAATATAAAGGCCATTATCTATTAGCGCTTGAGTAGGGCGGTTAATACCTGCGTTATCGGTAAATTCAACTTGATATAACTCAAAGTTAATATCCCAGCTGCTCTTGTCATCGGGTAATACGCGTAATGATGCAAATAAGCTGTCGCTCTTTGTGCCTGAAAAATCGTAGTAGCTGCCGTTATCTATGTGTTCAGCGCTTACTCTAAAACCTACTTTATCTTTTACAATGGGTGCACTGTAATCCACTAAAACACTGTACTGATCCCATCGACCTGCAGATACCGTTGCTTTGCCTTTACTTTCGTCAGTTGATGCTTTTTTAGAATGTAAGTTTACAAAACCACCGTTGCGTTGGCTTGAGCCAAATAATACCGGCGGCGCGCCTTTTACCACGTCTATCTGTTCTATAGAGTTGAACGATAACGGCACGCCAAAGCCATTATTACCTGCTTGGCGGCGTGTACCATCTTGAAAAAGCTCACCTAGTTGCCCACGAATAGTAGGTAAACTGGGTGCCCCAAAACCACTGGCTGAATAGGTATTAGGGCTTACTGTGAGCACGTCTTGTAAAGTCGTAATATTGAGTTGCTCTATTAGCTCGCTTGAAATTGGTGTTACTGATCGGGCTATATCTTGTAGGGCTAAGTTGTCGCCAAACGGGCCGTCTACAGTGGCGTTTTTAACCGAAAGACCTTGAGATTTAATAACTTGGCCTGCCACCTCAATGCGCTCTATTGCGCCATCTTTTGTTGTTTTTGATTCTTCGGCTGCAAAAGCATTAAGTGGTGTATTTAATATGGTGGCTAGGGAAAGTGCTAAATATGCGTGTTTCAAACGTTTTCTCTCTACGGTTAAAATGTTGTTGGCGATAAAGACCGAAAGGATTAAAAATAAATTTCAGTAAAATTTCGATTCTTTTTGTTTTTTAGAACATAACAAAACGGATGCATTATAAAGGTGGTAATTAAGTACTATTGTTTTATTAGTTGATAAAATATTAATAGAGCGATTGTATTAGAGTGAATGTAAATATTTGCTTTTAATGGGCTTTTTTAATTATAGACTACTTTTTACCTGCTAACATTTTAAAATTGTTAACTTTTACGCAGCATTTTAAAATTCCTAAAATAAGCTTCACTTTTATTACTACAAGGCTTAATTACTTTTTTATTTAAAATAATTAAATTTTTTTGAAATAAAAAATAACTTATACGGTCTAGGTTACTTCAACGTTTATTAATATTCATTTAAGGAAATTTTATGACAGGTTCAATGAGTTCTGATGTGCAAAACCGTTTGCAATGGTCACTTTTATCTTTGCGTTTAGGCGTATTTATTGTAATGGTTATGTGGACGTTCGATAAATTTGTAAACCCTGGTCATAGCGCACGTATTTTTGAACATTTTTACGGTATTAGTGGCTCATCTGACATAGTTGCTTATGTTATCGGTGCTCTACAACTTGTATTAGTATTGGCATTTTTAGCGGGTATTAAAAAGCGCATAACTTACGGAATCATTTTTGTAATGCATGGCTTATCAACGCTTTCTTCGTACAACCAGTATATAGATGGCTTTAACAATTTATTATTCTTCACTGCATGGCCAATGTGGGCTGCGTGTTTTGCACTTTACTTATTACGCGACCAAGACGTAAAATTTACTGTAAAGTAATAAAACAATAGCTACACCCTTAAGGTTGTAGCTAAAAATACATTGGGCTGAGTTATTTACTATTTCAGCCCAATGTATAGCCTTTGAGCACTTCTTTTAATAATCCACCCTCTTTGTCATCTTCTAAAAATAATCCTTTTATATTATTTCATCTTAAATATTGCGTTAGATCAAAGTTAATATATTTGTAAGAACAATATCGACAGCTTTAGTTTATGTTAGCTATACGGTTAGTAGGTTTTAATTACCTCAAGTTATTCAACTCAATGTTGTATAGAAGGCTCGTATGGAAAAGGTCAAAATTTCGTCAGTGCATCAATCATCAAATCGTTCAGTAAACAAGTCTTCACATAATCAAAATTGCGATGAATGGAGCAAGCTCGATTTAGCACAATTACAAGCAAAGCTAAAAACATCATCCGACGGGTTAAGCCAAACTGATGCCACACAAAGATTGGCACAATATGGACCTAACGAACTAGTTGAAGAAAAAACAAACCTACTACTCAAATTTTTATCTTACTTTTGGGGACCAATACCGTGGATGATCGAGGCTGCTATTATTTTATCGGCGCTTGCTAAGCACTGGGCTGATTTTTTTATTATTCTTGTATTATTGCTGTCTAACGTATTGGTTGGCTTTTGGGAAGAGCATCAAGCGGGTAATGCAATTGCTGCATTAAAAGCAAAATTAGCCAACAAAGCACGCGTTCGCCGCGATACTCAATGGCAAAATTTAAATGCCAGCGAACTTGTACCGGGTGATGTTATTAGAATGCGGATGGGCGATATAGTGCCTGCAGATGCGCGTTTGCTAAATGGTGATCCAGTAGAAGTAGATCAATCATCACTTACGGGTGAGTCGTTACCGGTTGTAAAGTCGGCGGGTGAAACTGTTTATTCGGGCTCTATTATTCGCCAAGGTGAAATAGAAGCAATAGTTTACGCAACCGGCGCTAATACCTTTTTTGGTAAAACAGCACAGTTAGTGCAAGGGGAGCGAACCGCAAGTCATTTTCAGCGTGCAGTGCTTAAAATTGGTAATTATTTAATAATGCTTGCTGCGGCTTTAGTACTGCTTATAGTTATTGTTGCTTTGTTTCGCGATGATCCAATGATCACCACATTACAGTTTGCACTCGTATTAACCGTTGCGGCAATACCAGTTGCCATGCCAACAGTGCTATCAGTTACTATGGCTGTAGGCGCTCGTTTATTGGCTAAAAAGCAAGTGGTTGTAACGCGTTTAGCTGCAATTGAAGAGCTAGCAGGTGTTGATATTTTGTGTTCCGATAAAACCGGCACATTGACACAAAACCTATTAACGTTAGGTGACCCGTTTTATATCGAAAACTCAATAAATAAAGGCTCTGCTGAGCAAGTTATATTGTACGCGGCATTAGCATCTCGCTCAGAAAATAACGATCCGATTGACTTAGCAGTATTACAAAGTATAAAAGCTGAGCAGCATCTAGATTCTTATCATATAGAGCATTTTCAGCCATTTGATCCTGTGAGCAAACGTACTGAAGCAATCGTTAAAAATGATGATGGCAAAACGTTTAAAGTGACCAAAGGTGCACCGCAGGTTATTTTAGCTTTGTCGGCTAATATTGAGGCAGTTAAAACTCAAGTTGAGGCATCGATAGATGAATTTGCAGCGCGTGGGTTTCGCTCTTTAGCGGTTGCTAAAACAGACGAGCAAGGTAAATGGCAATTTATAGGTGTATTGCCGCTTTTTGATCCACCGCGTGAAGAAGCAATACAAACCATTGCCGATGCAAAAGAAATGGGTATGAGCGTTAAAATGGTCACGGGTGACCAAGTTGCCATTGCGCGCGAAACTGCAAGTAAACTGGGTTTAGGGACAAACATTCTTGATGCTAGTGGATTTGGTGCAACTGAGCATCATCAAGCCACACAGTTAGATGACTCAATCGAGAGCGCTGACGGATTCGCACAAGTATTCCCTGAGCATAAATACCATATTATTGATGTGCTTCAGCATAGAGGGCACATTGTTGGTATGACAGGAGATGGCGTAAATGATGCGCCAGCACTTAAAAAAGCTGACTGTGGCATTGCTGTATCGGGTGCTACAGATGCAGCGCGTTCAGCAGCATCAATTGTGTTAATGACCGATGGCTTATCGGTTATTATTGATGCAGTTAAAGAAAGCCGAAAAATATTTCAACGCATGAACAGTTACGCTATTTACAGGGTTGCTGAAACATTGCGCGTATTACTTTTTATGACAATGGCGATATTAATTTTTAACTTTTATCCGTTAACAGCAGTCATGATTGTGATGCTTGCTTTACTTAACGATGCCGCCATTTTGTCTATTGCATACGACAATGTACATTATCAAAATAAGCCCGAAACATGGAATATGCGGCTCGTTTTAGGTATTGCATCTGTGCTGGGAATTGTAGGGCCAATTGCAGCCTTTGGTTTATTTTACTTAGGAGATAAAGTATTTGAACTCGACCGTCCTCATCTTCAAACATTAATGTACTTATTACTTTCTGTAGCAGGGCATTTGACTATATTTTTAGCGCGTACCCGAGGTCCATTTTGGTCTATTAAACCGTCTGCTATATTAATGGTCGCCGTATTTGGCACGCAAGTTATAGCAACACTTATTGCTGTTTATGGGGTGTTTATGACCCCACTAGGATGGGGATGGGCACTTGCTGTGTGGGCATACGCTTTGGTGTGGTTTTTTATTAACGATGGTTTAAAGCTAGTGGCGTATCGAATTTTTGATCCGACAGAAGCACCCTTACTAGAGAAGAGTTAGCACATAGGCTTAAAAAATGGTTATAAGCCAAGTGGCTTATAACCAATAGTACACAAGGGAGTGTATATAAGGTGGTTCAATTATTTGTGAGTAAAGTTACTCACAAATAAAAAGTATCAGTGCATTGCATCGTTATACTGCTTTGCCAAGCTTTGTTTTTGCCCTTCGGTTAGTGCTTTACCCGCTAATTGAAATACTTCGTGTTCTTCTTCACTTAAATGATGATGTACTAAATGGTGCAGTTTTTTAGCTGCAACTAACCATGCAGACGAGCTCATTTCGGTATCTTCAAGTTGTTCAATTAATTCATCAATTTCGTGATGTTCAGCTACGCTGTGGCGCGCTTTTTCATGAGTTAAGTCATCAAACATAAGTGGGTTGTAAAAGTAACGTTCTTCAAATTTTGCGTGTTGTTCTAGTTCTGTTTTTAGCTCGTCCATTAGCGTGTGGCGCTGCTCTGTGTCGCCGTGCGTTTGAATAAGCGCATCTACCAATTCTCGTTGTTTGTCATGGTCATGACGTAGTGCTTCAAAAATATTCATAACTAATCCTTTTACAATTTATTTGCTTATATCACTAACTAGCAAACTAAATGCCAAATGTTAAGTTGATGTATTTTATTGTTTTTATTTTGATTTTTTATTTTTGGGCTGCTATCACTGTAAATTTTACAGTGATATGAATGCAATTATTTCAGGCTTTTACGTAGTTCAATTATAAAAGTGAGTATAAATTCCTACAGAACCTTACAAATATTTACTGGTTGTTTATTTTATTGTAGTGATAAAGTAGCAACATTATTTAGGTACAATCTATATGTATTACTCCCACATATAATACCAATCGGTATAAATGCAGGTAGCACGTTAACTTAATAGGATAGTTTAAGGATGAACATAAAAAGCCCCATCGCCGCATTATTGCTGTGCGCTTTACTAAGTGCCTGTAGTACAGCCCCACGTTCTGACCCTAACTTATGCATTGAAGAGGCTGAAACGGTTGATCGAAATGGCGCTCAAACAAGCTCAGAAGTTTATAATCAATGCATTAGCGCACAAATTAAAAAGGATGAAAAAAATGACACTTTTTTTGATGCTATAGGTACGTTCTTTTTTGAATTTTTTGTAATGGTGGTAGAAAGTAAATAGGCTAACTTGCAGCTGTAATTTAAAGTAAATAAGTTGCGTAAAAATAGGATTAGTTATGAAGCAATTATTGATAGCAATTCCACTTTTTTTATTACTAAGCGCTTGTGCGGCACAGCCTTACGCAGGCTCGGCAAAATGTATGGAACAAGCAGATATTGCATACGAAACCGATACACGTAAAAATGAGATATTAGATAATGAATGCAAAGCTGCAAAAGTAAATACGCCTAATAAAGAGCTTGAGAATCATGGCTTGGTTGATAGAAGCCTTTTACAGCTAATCGTTAGCGTTTTAAATGGCGTATTTTAATAGTAAAAATATAATTAAATAAGGTATGTATGAGGGAAGAACTAAGAGCAAAAATAATTACCGTGTGCGATAAAAAAATAGCAGCTAAAGGCGAAAATGTAGGGCTTTCTTTTTATGCATTTTTTGCTAATAAAAACGACGACCCAGAGCTACTTATGGAAGCTGCTACTTGGTGGATACACACCCATAAATTAGATCATTTTGTAAAAGCACATAAAATTAAACAAATGGTTTTAGACGGACTTTAGTCAAGTAAATGAGCCAATACTTTTAGCTGTGCTTATTTAATCAACAACGACTTGGTTTCTTCCGTTTTCTTTTGCTTTATAAAGTAATTTATCTGCATGCTTAATAAGAACATCTAGTGTGCTTTTTAAAGGGCCACTTACAGAGGCCCCTGCACTAAAGGTGATTTTTGTATCACTAGGAAAGTCTTCTATATTACTGCAATGCTCGGCGAAGCTAATGGCGAGTCGGTTAAATATATCGCGAATTATTCGTTCATCAACCGTATTTAGTGCAAATAACCATTCTTCGCCGCCGTAACGACCAAACTGATGATCATTACATAGTGTTTCTTTTGCAGCTTTTGCAAAGGCAATAAGAACTAAATCTCCAACATCGTGACCAAAATGGTCGTTAACTTTTTTAAAGTAGTCTAAGTCAACAATTGCTATCGTCATTTTACCTTCACCAAGCTTTGCTTCTGCTGCGCGCATTATTCCTCTGCGATTAGGGCAATTTGTTAGATAATCTGTTAATGAAATATCGTGATATTTTTGACGTTGTCGAGCTTGCCGATAAAATAAAAATAATGAAGCAATCACTAAAATAAAAGCAATAGCAGCGCTGAGTCGCCAAATTATTTTTTGTTGGTACTCTTCTTTAGCTTGTAGTTCACTAATGTCTTTTTCGTACTCTAGTTGCTGTATTTTTTCTTCTTTTTCTTTTACTTCAAACTGCACCTGTAGTGTTTTTATATTATTTTCACTGGTAGCTTCGTAGTGTTTTTTTGTATAAAGGAGCTTTTGTTCAATTGCTTCAAAAGCCTCGTCAGTGTAGTTAAGGCGTCGCTTTAGCTCATAGCGTTTACCTAAAAAATCGGCTTTATAAATACTGCGGCTGAATTTATCTAATTTTAAAAACACCTCATCGTTTGCTTCATTTGCTTGATCAAGTAAATTTAGTTTTATATATATGTCAGCTAACAAAATGAGCGATGCGAGTTGCATGTCGTGAACACCTGCAGAACGAGCAAGCTCAATGTTTTCTTTAGTTAAAGTTAGTGCTTTATCGTAGTTTGCTTGTAAGTACTCAATACTGGCAATTGAGTACTGAGCAAAGGTTAAGCCTTTTTGCATATTAACTTTTTTAAAATAGAGCAATGCTTTGTCTAGGTATATTAAGGCATCTTTAGGTTTTTCTATCTCAAGCAATATATTGCCTAAACTCCAATATGCTTTTGCAGTAAAAAGCCCATCTTGTGTTTGCTCATATGCCGCAACCGCTTTTTTTGCATAATATACGGCTTTGTCTTTTTCGTTTAGATAATTGTATGCATCAGCTATTTTTCTAAAAAAGTATCCTTGAGATGCTGAATCGTCATCTTTTAATGCTAATTCTAACCCCTCTAGTGCAACATTTAGGGTCTTTTTCAATGAATCTGTATCGGTGTAATAGTAAGCAAGTGCTCGTAAAATAATGATTTTTTCTTTAGTTGAATGCTGTTGCAAGCTTTCTTCTAATTTTGTGGCTAGCGTTTGTGCTGGAGCTGGGTTTGGCTCCCTCGCTAGAGACTTGAGTTGTGATTCGAGAAATAATAAATATACACTTTTTTGATTTGGTAACTCTTTGTTCTTTAAGTAATAGGATAAGTGTGTGTTTAACGCTTCATATTTTTCTTGTCTAAAAAGTAACTCCGCATACAAAGCGGCCGCTTCTAGATGAAGGTTTTCCCAATTTTGCTCTTTGCTTATTTTAAACGCTTGAGTGAGTTTGTCTTCATTTTGAAGATAGTCTAATTCATTCAGTTTTATGTTGTTGATCAGGACTTGAGTTGTGCCAAAGTCTAGCGCATGTAAAGTTGCACTTAATGAGTCGCCGTTAGCTGAGGCAAGCTTACTTAAAAGTAAAAATAAAAGGAGAACAATATACTTTGCCCATAAAGTATTACCTAAAACCTTTATTTGTGTATTGTTAGTCATGTTAATCCTTTGCTGACTTATTTTTATTAGGAAATACTTTTCTACATTGCTTAATAAACTTGGGCTTGAACAGTTTTTTATACTCATTATTGAAAAAATAAGACCATAAACGATATCAATTTAATTAATAAAAACCAACACATTGTATAATATAGTCGTTGTAGCTATGTGTTTTTATTAAAAATCTGCGGCTACTTCAAACTCTAATCGTTTAAGTGTAATTGGGTGAGTAAATGCTAAATACTCAGCGTGTAAATGTAATCTATCTGCTTTTTGTCCGTAATGTGTGTCGCCTATAATTGGCATGTTTAAACCTAAACTGTGCGCGCAATGTACTCTTAATTGATGAGTTCGCCCTGTTTTAGGGTATAACTGTAATCGGGTAATATTGTTGTTACGATCTAAAACCTGCCAGGTAGTAAGTGATGGCTTACCATGTTTGTAACACACCATTTGGCGCGGTTTATCATCAAAGTCGAGCACTAAGGGTAAATCAATTACTCCGCTATCCTCAGCTACGTTACCATTAACTAATGCGACATAACGTTTATCTATGGTGCGTTCAATAAACTGCTTTTGCAGTGCTTTGTGCACGCGTTTATTAAGTGCAATCATCAATAACCCAGAAGTCGACATATCTAATCTGTGTACAATTAGTGGTCCTGATGCCTCTGGAAACTGCGTTTTGATTCGCATATAAACTGAGTCATCAATATTAACGCCAGGCACAGATAAAAACTCAGCGGGCTTATTTACCACAAGTAAGTCTTCATCTTTATAAACAATACTTAAATTTTTACCCTGAGCTGGGTTGGTAAGTAGCGGGTTGTCTTCAACGTTTAAGCCCTTTAGCATGTGCCCAAGTATTGGTTGGCATTTACTGTAACAAGAAGGGTAGTAGTTTTTATGCTGCCTGATTGCTGATTTAGGTGCTGCTCCCCACCAAAACTCTGCCATAGCAAGTGGTTTTAAACCATGCTTATAGGCGTATTGTAATAATTTAGGCGCTGCACAATCGCCAGCACCCGAAGGAGGAGTGTGCTCAGGTAATGCTGCAAAAATAGCATTTAAGTCTGTAGTTTCACCATTTGCATTTAAAAATTGGTACTGCGCAAATAACTTTTTTTGTAAGCTTTTAGAAAGCGTTTTACGGCGCTTTTTTAAATGAGCAATTTCATCAGAAATATTGATGTGTGTTTGCTGCAGTGACTCGATTATATTTTGCCAATAGGCTTTAAGTGCTAGCAGTTGCTTTTTTTCTACGATACTTTGCCCTGCAAGCTTATTTTTTAACTGCTCAAAATCACTTTCGCTAAGCTCTAATTCGCCTTCGGTACGTTGTATTTTTCGTTGCTGGCGACCGGCTTGCATTACTGCCTGTTGGGCTAATAGTGCTTGCTGGTAGCTTTGTGTTGCATCATCAAGTTTGCTAATAACTTCATGCAGTTGTTCACTATTTTCTAACTGCTCAATTTGAGCATTAATATCGTTAATTATTTTACTTTGAGCCAAATAGCTATCGTCTTGCAGCTGCATGCTAGAGATGGGCGGTACAAAGCTAATATTGCCGTTATCGTCTTCAATTTGCCCCGAATAAGCACTTAAAAAGCCTAATTGTTGCTTAGTATTTTGCACCACTAAAACCCCAAACATTTTACCGGCATTTTCTGCTTTTAAATGCATTAACGTTTCAAGTTGTTGCTGTAATTGTTTTGTGGCTGCTACAGCTAATGGTTGCGGCTCGTAATAAAAAGGGAAAGTAAACTTTTCAGGAAGCGCGAGAGAATCAATATTTTGAGAAAATAATGTAAAGCACGAAGCAGAATTTGACATAGAAGTAAGAGAAAAGCATTCAGTAAAATAATTGAGCGCATAATAACATATTCATAGTTAAGCCACTAAAAATCTCGCACCCGCATATTCATAAACACTTTAAAGCGGACATTCATGTTTTATGTATCAGTATGGGGGCGCAGCAAACCTAGGAGTATCGTTTGTTAGTAAAGTCTCAGTAGTAATATATCTATCATTATCAAAATATTTAAGCTTATCGATTCTCAATAATTGAGCGCATTTCGAAACGATGACTTACTTGATAGAGCAGAGGCGAAAAATCAATTTACAGAATAACTGAATATTTAGGAGTTCTATATTATGAGTCAAAATATCGCAAGTTTTATCACTAAAACCCTCGAACAAGCTGGCGTAAAACGTATTTGGGGAGTAACTGGCGATTCACTTAACGGCATTAGTGAAAGTCTGCGAAAAATGGGAACAATTGAATGGCTAGGAACGCGACATGAAGAAGTTGCCGCATTTGCAGCCGGTGGCGAAGCGCATTTATCAGGCGAGCTTGCGGTGTGTGCGGGTTCTTGCGGGCCAGGTAATCTTCATTTAATTAACGGCTTATTTGATTGTCAGCGTAATAATGTACCGGTATTAGCTATTGCCGCACACATTCCTTCATCTGAAATTGGCAGTAGTTATTTTCAAGAAACCCATCCGCAAGAATTATTTAAAGAATGCAGTGTGTATTGTGAAATGGTGTCGAGCCCTGAGCAAATGCCGTACCTGCTAGAAACCGCAATGCGACAAGCAATACTAAACAAAGGCGTGAGTGTACTTGTGCTACCTGGCGACATTGCATTAAAAGATATGCCTAAAGCTATCAAGCCAAAATGGAACGTGCCAAAACCAGCAACGTATACTCCCGCTTTATCTGATATTAAAGCAATGGCGACTCATCTTAATAAAAGTAAAAAAGTAACCTTATTGTGTGGTGCTGGTTGTAAGGATGCCCACGACGAAATTGTTGCGCTAGCCGAAAAATTACAAGCACCGATAGTGCATGCTATGCGTGGTAAAGAGTTTATTGAATACGATAACCCTTACGATGTTGGTATGACTGGGTTTATTGGCTTTGCGTCGGGCTATCATGCAATGCAAGAAGCCGATACGTTACTTATGATTGGTACTAGTTTTCCTTATCGTGCTTTTTATCCTGAAAATACGACCATATTGCAAATTGATAATCAGGCAGCGTCACTTGGGCGACACGTTCAAATTGATTGTGGCGTGTTAGGGGACACAAAAAATTCAGTGACCACACTGCTTGATTATATTAAAGGTGAGCGGATAAGTTCGCACTTACAAAAATGTGTTAAAAACTACAAAGAGTCTCGACAAGATCTTGATGAACTAGCCAGTGGCAAAACCTCGCAAAATTTAATTCACCCGCAATACCTAACACGTTTACTCAACGAGCAAGCAGCTGACGATGCTGTTTTTACTTGCGATGTAGGTACGCCAACAGTGTGGGCTGCGCGTTATTTATCAATGAATGGAAAGCGCCGCTTAATAGGATCGTTTAATCATGGCTCTATGGCAAATGCCATGTCGCAGGCAATGGGGGTTCAATCTGTAGATAGAGACCGCCAAGTAATTGCAATGTGTGGTGATGGTGGCTTTTCGATGTTAATGGGCGATTTAATCTCGCTTAAGCAGCTTAATTTACCAATAAAGATTGTTGTTTATAATAATCGCTCACTTAGTTTTGTGGCTATGGAAATGAAAGCCAGTGGGTTTTTATCAAGCGATACCGATTTAGAAAACCCAAGTTTTGCTAAAATTGCAGAGGCTTGTGGCTTAAAAGGGATTCATGTGGACGACCCTGAAAAATTACCATCGGCAATGAACGAGATGATGAATCACCCAGGACCTGTTGTTTTAGAAGTAGATACCGCAAAACAAGAGCTTTCAATGCCGCCGCAAATCAAATTAGAGCAAGCAAAAGGCTTTAGCGTTTACATGATGAAGGCGTTGATAAACGGCAAAGGAAACGAAATTATAGAGCTTGCCAAAACTAACTGGTCACGCTAGCTAAGTTACTTCCCTATTGAGTATTTTGGCTCAATAGGGAAGTGCCATAGTAATAATCCTCACAGTCATTCTCGACCATTAATAATTGATGGTTGCTTGTAAGTAATTGAACAAAAATAAAAAATCATATATGGTTTATCATTAAATTAATAAAAATACGCATAAAATGCCTCTGCTTCATAGAGGGGCGGAGCAATAATGAAATGGAAATCAGTTTTACTGTCGCTAGTTGTTTTATGGCTTATTCAAGCTCAGCAAAGCAGTTTACGCACCAATGAATACGCAAATATAATTTCTGATTTAGATGAGGTTAGTGTGCTTGGCGAATGTGAAATCTCTACGGAGGTTACAAGAGGGTGGCCATTATCTTGGGCTATAAGCGGCGCTGAAATTACTGTTAAGAACAAAAATACTTTGCTGACAGCAACAACCAGTAAGTTTAATAAACCAGATCGTAAATTTCTTAGTACACACAATACTCACTATCACTTTACGTGGTCCAAAACCAAAAACAACTCTGTATTTGCATCTTACATGGACGTAGAAATAGAGCCCGCAGGTAAAGTTGCAGGCCTTATAATAGGCAATTGCTCTGACTACCCCGAAGGCCCAGAATTAATAGGGTCTTTAGAGCGTTGTAATAGTATTGTAGAGTCAATTACGTGTTTATAAAAGTAGGTATAGAGCGTTGATTAAAATTGAAGACTTTTCTTTAGCATGGCGATGGATTAGTACGTCCCATGGTGATTTTTCTAAAGATACATTAAACAAACTTATTCCGTTGAGTGAAGAGCAAGCAAGAGCATTAATTACCACCACACCCATTAATTTTCCGGTTGGCGCAAAAGGATTCGACTCTACAGAAGGGAGTGAATTAACACGCCAATGGTTAAAGGGCTTAGCGAATGACTCAAAAAAAGTAACAATTTGCTGGGATCAAGAAACTGCATTAACCCTACCTTGGCTAGTTTTTTGTGATGACTGGGATGATTTTTGCTATTCATCAAGTGATGACATAAATCTGTATTTAACCTGAACTCTGGTTAAGAGATTTACTAAAATATTGAATCATAGTGATATTTAAATTTATTTTCTCTAGCCAGAGATTTTTAGTGAAAACAAGGCGAATTTACGCGTCAATAGCTGGCCTATTGCAAGTAAATTCAACGCAGTTAGCGCTGAAAATAGCTGCTTGAGATAGATTTATTATCCAGAGTTCAGGTTATTTAGAAAGCGGTGAACTGTTTTTACGTTGGAATCACTATGAGGTTTTTGAGTTTGACTCAAGTGCAATGTAATGAGCTAAAACACTTAGCATTGGTATAAATTGCTACTTGGCAGTTGTTTTTAGCTTAACGATTTACTCGCTTTACTCAATCAAAGTAAAGCGAGTGCTCAGTATAATTTACAAACTCTTTTTAGGCGGTAGGGCTACGTTTGCAAATATTAGTCCTGCAACAAGCGACATAAATATTAAAAACGTTTGTTGACCTATGTGCTCTGCATATACAAAGTCTTGGCCTTCAATAAGTGAGTTTAAGCCAATATACGTTTTGCTTCCTGGTACTAATACAATCAGGCCTTGCATGGCGACAATAGAGGCCGGCGCATTAGCAACGCGGTTAAACAAGTTACTAAATATACCCACCGATAAAGCACCTACAAACGTACCTAACGTGTAATCAAGGTACATAGCTGAGCCAATACTGGTGCCATACGCTATAAAGCCTGATGCAATAGACCAAACTGCGTGTTTAAGTTTGGTTCTAAAAATAACGATTAGGCTGCTACAAAGTAAAAATATAGCCAGCCATGCGGTCCACTTTGGTAATGGTTCAGGTTGTACAAAATCGGCTTGCCCAAAGAGTGCAAAGCCAATACCTATGCCAATAAAACCGCCAAAATACAGTTTAAATAGCAGCATAAACGAGTCCATGACTCGCGCAGTACCAGAGACTAAATGCCGTGCTGCCAGCTCAGCTAAGCCAAGCGCAAGTGCTAAACCGGGTATAAACACAATAATGGCCGAAAGTACCACCAAGCGTATATTTATCTCAGGTGTTATATACACGCTTACTGCACAGGCAAGTATGGCCGATATTATTGCCACTAATGGCTCAAGCATATGTGCTACGCGTTTTGAGCGTCCAGACCAAAGCACAAACACATAAACAACTAAAGTAAGTAGCGATGACCAAATAACATCAGTCCAGCTAGTACCCATTAACATTGCAAACGCACCACCAGAAGTTGCAAACGCAACGCCCGTAACAAGTTTGTTGTATGGGTTTGGCATTACAAAAATAGCGTCTAGTTGCGCATCAACTTCTTGTAAACTTAGCTTGTCGTCAAGCATTTGGTTTACAAGGTCGTCGGTGTCGGCAAGTGAGCCTAAATCGTGATCGCCAGGGTCTACACGTGCAACATGGGTATATTCGTCTTCGTGGCCATCGGTCCAAATAACAAACGTTACAGAGGTTGGCGACATAACAAACGACGATTTAAGTCCTAAGTATGTAGCCACTTCCATGAGGTGAGCTTCTAGGCGGTAAGCAGGCGTACCATACTTGTGAAGCATCTTACCTAATTTAACGATAAATTTGCGTTTTTCTGTAAAGGTTGCAGTTTTCAAATCTTTTTGGACCAAATATTGCGATAACTAAGCTAAAAATATAGACAATACAGCTAAAAATGCCCACGTTTGATGGGCGCGATTTTAAACACTAATTGGTGCGTGTCTAGTCATTTTTAATCTAATTTTTTATTTTTTTCAGCTATCCATTGCGACATGTATTGAGTGCTGCGCATTGTATGATGTTTGAGCATTTGGCCTGTGAAGTTTTTTTCGCGATGAGCGTTTAAATCACTACTTATTGAATCGACTTTTTTAATTAAAGCAGCGCTCAATAGTGCTTTGTTGTAAAGCGTATTAAGGAGTGCGTTACCATCTTGCTGCGCTTGTTCAAAGCCACTTTGATTGGTGTACATCTCAATGGCAGCACTGGCAAAGTCGTCGGCGGTGTTGGCTATTTTACCCGGCCATGGTAAATCGTTATGCATGCCTTCTGCGCCAATATTGGTGGTAACGCTGGGTGTTTGCATAATCATGGCTTCAAGCAATTTACCTTTAATGCCTGCACCAAAACGCAGTGGTGCTAAACATACGCGTGCGCTTTGCATTACATCAAACGCATTATCGGCCCAGCCTTTTATTAAAAACCCTGTTTTAGGGTTATTTAGTGCCGTGGCTTTTGGTGGTGGGTAAGAGCCATAAATATGTAGTTCTGCTTTTGGTAGCTGCTTGCGAATAAGTGGCCATATTTTTTGTAGGTAAAGTACAGCATCCCAGTTTGGCGCGTGTCTAAAGTTACCTATGGTCATAAAGTGCTGGCGCTGCTCAAACGTTTTTGTACTTGTAGGCAGTGAGCTTAAATCAACCATAAACGGTAAATGGTGTAATAAGCTTGGCTCTATTTTAAATACGCTGTTTAGCAGGCTCATTTCATAACTTGAAATAATTAAGCTTAGGTCGCAGCGTAAAATAGCGGCAATTTCGCGTTTTGCTATGTCTGAGTGTAAATCGCTGGTTGTAAACTCACGCTCACCTTTAAAGGCTTCGTGGCGAGCGTTACGCAGACATTGTAAGTCTTCGGTATCTAATATTTTAATCGCATGTGGGCAGTGTTTATCGACGCGCCAGCCAAATTGTTCTTCCATCATAAAGCGGTCAAACATGACTATATCTGGGTTATAAGCTTTAACGTATTCGTCAAAGCTATCGCAGTTTAGTGCAATGCTTTGACTGGTTATGCCGAAGTCGTCAAGATTTACCATGTGGTCGGTGCGCTGCGCGGGCGTTGCAAATTCAACGTCCCAGTTTTGCGCTCTAAATGCATTTAATAACGACATCATGTGCGTTCCCGCAGCAGACGAATTTGGCTCTGGCCATACGTAGCCAATTACCAGCACTTTTTTCATTGGCTAGAATCTCTAATTTGTAAGTTTACATTGACCAGTGTTTTTACTGGCGGGGCTGTATTTTGTAGTAGCTCTTGCAGTATTAAAAGGCACCGCTTGGCTATATCAGTTGTACTTATAGCCACAGTGGTTAAGTGATCATTTATAACCGTGCTATTAGGAATATGGTGGCAGCTCACTACTTTAATACAGTGATGAGTTAATGAGTTAATAGCAGCAATAACACCTTGAGCAATAATATCGTTTGCACACACCACTGCGTTTAATGTTGGGTTGTGTTTATATGCTTCTATAAATGCATTTTTAGCGCTAAGGGCTGTGTTTACTGCGCAGTGAATGGGTGCTAATGGTGTAATGCTGTGCTGCGCGCAAGCGGTATTAAAGCCACTTTGTAGTGCTTGTGAATCACTTAAAGTAAGTTCACTGCCTATAAATGCAATGTTTGTCACGCCTTGTGAAAGCAGATGCATACTGGCTACGTGGCTGGCTTTTTTATAGTCGGGTAATACGCAAGGAGCTGCGCTAAAGGGCACTTCACTCATTACGGTAATTACTTTGTGTTGCGCGCTGAGCGTATCAAGCCATTTGGGGCAAGTATTGGCAACGGGGCAAATAATAAATGCAGCAGCGTTGTATTCTTTTAAGTTTTTAACTGCGTTTGCTTGTAGCTCAAGGCTATTATTACTGCTTACAATCATGGCTTGTAAGCCATTGTCGTTTAACAAAAGTTGTAGGCTGGTAGCAAGGTGTGCCATAGCTGGGTTAGTTAAATCGTTTATTACTATGGCCACTAAATTTGAGCGCTTTGAGCGCATTGCAGCGGCATCACGATTATAAACGTAACCTAGCTCATCAATCGCTTTTAGTATTTTTTGTTTACTTTTATTGCCCACTTTGTCGCTTTTGGTAAGTACCAGCGATACGGTTGATTTTGATACACCAGCACGCTCTGCAACATCAAAAATAGTGACTGATTTGGCTTTGTTATGCATTGTATTTTAAGTACCGCAGTGGTGAATAAATAGCGCTGTAGTTTAGCTTAATCAGCACTATTAAGTCATCTTTTAGAGGTGTTTAACTTACCTTAATACTTTATGAACAAAGCAAAACGTGTTTATATACGCTTATAAGAGTAAAAAATAACAAAAGGATAAAAACATGAGCGCTTTTAGGCTGTTAGTTGCCTTTATTTGTTGTGCGGCATTAGTACCAACAAGTTACGCCGAGCAGGGCTATCAAACCCCATCACCTGAACTTGCAGCATTGGTTGACGCTAAGTTAGCACCCACTAGTTACTTATCGAGCGATGGCCAGTGGCTAGCGCTTTTTGAACGCAAACGTGTAGTAACCCTTGATGAACTTGCAAAAGAAGAGCTTAAGCTTGCTGGTATTAAGCTAAACCCCGCTAATTTTTCGCGCTCTCGTGTGAGTGCCAAATTTAGTGCCGTGGAGCTAAAGCATGTTCAAAGCGGGTCGGTTATCAGTATTAATAACTTACCTAATGGCATTATTCGCTCTCCTAAGTGGTCATCTAATAGTCAATATTTGGCCTTTATTGTTGAGCAACCAACCCAAGCCAACTTATGGCTTTACAGCGTTGAAACTAAACAAGCAAAAGAGCTTTCAAGCGCTGCATTAAATTCGGTATTAACTGCCTCACCATATAAATGGCTGCCAGATAGCAGCGCCATTGTTGCAAATCTCGCTGTTAATTTTGGTAAGCCAAGGCTTGAAAATAACAGCCAAAATGTAGTGCCTGTTATTCAACAAAGTACTGGTGAAAAAGCGCCAGCACGTACTTATCAAAATTTATTAACAAGCCCGTTTGATGAAGCACAATTTAAGTTTTACGGCCAAGGGCAATTGGCTTACATAACGCTTGATGGCAATACCCAAGCAATAGGTAGCCCTTCTTTATTTAAATCGTTTTCGGTATCACCTGATTCTACCAATATTTTAGTTGCCGGTATTAATGAGCCGTTTTCGTATCAAGTGCCTTACAGCCGCTTTGCAAGTACGTGGCAAATATGGGGCATGCGCGGCTATGCATTAGCAGAGCTGGCAAAACAGCCACTTGCCGATAATATTCCACAAGGTTACGACAGTGTACGCACTGGCCGCCGCGATTTTGAATGGCGAGCCGATCAAGGTGCAGAGGTTATTTGGGCGCATGCGCAAGATGGCGGCGACATGAAAACCGACGTTGAGCATCATGATTATGTTTACAGCTTACGTGCACCATTTAAACGCGAGCCTAAATTATTTGCCAAAGTAGAACGCCGTTATTCTGGTATTGAGTGGGGTAACGAAAACGTAGCAATGCTGACAGACTGGCGCTTTAGCGATCGCCAAGTACGTACTTACATAGTGCAACCACGAAATGCCGACAGAAACCGCGTTTTATTTTCAGAGCGTAGTTACAACGACGCGTATAAAGACCCTGGTAATGCAATTTACGAGCGCAACGATTTAGGCGCAAACGTAATTAAAATTGTAGGCGGGCGTTATATTTACCTGCGCGGTAATGGAGCTTCAGAGCAAGGTAATATCCCGTTTTTAGACCAATACGATGTTAAAACAAATAGCAGCAAGCGTTTGTGGCAATCAGAAGCGCCATACTACGAGCGTGTACGCGCTCTGCTTGACGACGAAGGTGAGCGATTTATTACTATTCGCGAATCTAAAACTGAGCAACCTAACTTTTTTATACGTGATTTAGATAACGACACGCTAACGCAATTAACGACATTTGAGCACCCGTACCCTGCATTTAAAGGCGTAACTAAAGAGCAATTACGTTATAAACGCGACGACGGTGTTGAGCTTTCGGGCACGCTTTATTTACCACCAGGGTACGATAAAACACAAGGGCCGTTACCGGTACTTATGTGGGCTTACCCACTTGAATACAAAGATAAAGCAGTAGCATCGCAAGTGCGCGAATCGCCTTATGCATTTACCTACATTGGTTATTGGGGGCCAATGCCTTACCTTGCTAAAGGGATTGCCGTGTTTGACGACCCTAAAATGCCAATAGTGGGTATTGATGGCAGCGAGCCAAACGATAACTTTAGAAAGCAGTTAGTATCAAGTGCGCAAGCAGCTGTTGATGTATTAGTTAAAAAAGGCATTGCCGATAAAGATAAAATTGCCATAGCAGGGCACTCATACGGTGCATTTATGGTTGCTAACTTATTGGCTCATAGCGATTTATTTAAAACAGGTATTGCCCGCAGTGGCGCGTATAACCGCACATTAACGCCGTTTGGTTTTCAAGGAGAAGAGCGTGATTTTTGGCAAGCACAAAGTGTGTACGCTAATATGTCGCCGTTTTTTCACGCTGAAAAAATCAATGAGCCAATGCTAATGATCCACGGTCAAGAAGATCCTAATTCAGGAACCTTCCCAATGCAAAGTGAGCGCATGTACGCAGCGCTTAAAGGTTTAGGTAAAGATGCCCGCTTAGTAATGCTCCCTTATGAAGCACATGGTTACCGTGCGCGTAAAAGCTTATTACATGTATTGTGGGAACAAGAACAGTGGTTAGATAAGTATTTGTTAAATGGTACAGCGGAGCCAGTAGAGGTTATTACTGAACCCGTGGTAAGTACTGGGCAATAATAACTTAAACATGAGTAAGCAACAGCGCGGCTACTTATAGCCGCGTTTTTGCTTTTAATATGAGAGTAAATTAATGATTGATGTAGCAGCACTTGCGGTTTTTATTCCTACGTTCTTTTTTGTGTCTATCACCCCAGGTATGTGTATGACCCTTGCCATGACACTCGGTATGAGCATTGGCGTGCGCCGCACATTATGGATGATGATAGGTGAGCTGTTAGGCGTAGCAACCGTTGCCATAGCTGCGGTATTAGGCGTTGCAAGCGTAATGTTAAATTACCCAGATGCATTTGCCATTTTAAAGTGGGTAGGCGGTGCGTACTTAATTTACATTGGCGTTAACATGTGGCGAGCCAAAGGCAAAATGTCGGTTGATACCTCAAAACCAAATGACGTAAGTAGAAAGTCGTTATTTACGCAAGGTTTTGTAACCGCAATTGCTAACCCTAAAGGGTGGGCGTTTATGATCTCGTTATTACCGCCTTTTATTAGTGTTGAGCATGCTGTAGCCCCTCAGCTTTTAGTATTGCTTGGAGTTATAATGACCACCGAGTTTTTAAGTATGTTAGCTTACGCAACAGGCGGTAAAAGCTTACGTTTATTTTTAAGCCGTGGTGATAATATTAAATGGATGAACCGTATTGCTGGTAGCTTAATGGGATTAGTTGGAATTTGGCTTATTTTTGGTTAGCTCAAAAAGTAGTTGATATTATCAATTAATTTGTTATAGTTGATTTTGTCATCTATTTAACGCTTAAGGCATGCCCAAAAATGAGTACACCCGTATCAGCAAATCCAGTAATGGTTGAGCCTAAAAAAACACCTGTAATTTATAAAATACTGGTTATGGTAAGTATTATCACTCTAATCGGCGGTACTCTAACTGGCATTATGACTTATGTGAATGTGGGTGTTACAGAGCATTTTTATGCCGACTGGTTTACCTCATTTATAAGTGCAGTATTGGTTATGGCGCCTGTTGGTTTTGTAATGATGACCTTAATGCATAAGCTAGTTAATAAGTTATTGCCTACTAGTAGCGAGCTAAAACGTAATTTAGTTATTAGTGTTTTTATGGCGCTGATCATGGAGTCGGTGATGGCGTTTGTTACCGCTACTAATAATATTGGCTATGCAGATATGCGTGTATTTGTAACTGGATGGGCTGAAGGGTTATTAGCCGCATTACCAATAGGTTTAACTATAATGCTGATAATGTCGGTTACGGTAAAACCTAAAATAGAACGCTTTTTAAAGAGCTAGCACTTTGATCGCTAACGTATTAAAGCAAATAATTTAATACGTTTATAGTGGGCAGATGCATGAAGTAATTAGTTACTTAATTGAGTTTTCTACCGGGCAGCCTTGTTTACGGCATACACCTTCGTTACATAATTTGCATATTTTACGTGCCTCTATCTGCACGCTTGTTAGGCTGCCAAGTGCTACTTCTATCAAACTTAAAAAGCGTTGTTTTTGTTCATCATTAAAGTTGTTTAGTATTTTAGAGGTGGCTGTTTCTCTGCTGCTTAGTACTAGTTCAACCCTTTTACTTCCTTTATCCGTTACGCATAAAACAACAGAGCGGGCATCTTTTACTGACTTTCGCCTTTCTACAAGTTCTTCTTTTTCAAGTGTATTTATTAATCTAACTGCACCAGAATGCGTTAAGCCTAAAACCTTGCTTAGTACATCAATGGTTTCATTAGGATGATTGTAAATAGTGACCAGTGCCGCTTCGTGGCTTAGGCTTCGCCCGCCTAATTCAGCAATCTGTTTTTCAATGTCATTAGAAACAGAAGTAGCAAACGTGCCGATTAAATTTGATATATATTTTTCATTTTTCATAAACTTAATTATATGTGATTCGATCATATAAATATAGTGACAAATTAAGCGCCCTCATTTATTGTGTGACTCAGTCATGTATGTTGGCTCGAAATTAGTTAATCTACTTCGAATATTACACAAATTAGATGAGCGAGGATTTACCGCCAGCTCATCAGTTAAATAAAGCGATATAATTAAATGAAAAATGATTCAGAAACATTACGTTATACAAAAAAGTTTAAAACTGTATTAGATAAAAAAATGGCCTACATAGATGAAGGCGAAGGTGATCCTATTGTGTTTTTACATGGTAACCCGACATCTAGCTTTCTTTGGCGAAACGTTATGCCCTATTTGCAAGGAAAAGGGCGTTTAATTGCTATCGATATGATTGGATTAGGAGATTCGCAAAAGCTAGATAACACCCATGAGGGCAGCTACTCACTTGCTGAAAACAGCAAATACACATTTGCACTTTTAGAAGCGTTGGGTGTAAATAATAACGTTACCTTGGTGCTACACGATTGGGGTTCAGGCGTTGGTTTTAACTGGGCTAATACACATCGTGATGCAGTAAAAGCAATTGCGTTTATGGAAGCAATTGTTACTGACTTTCCAACATGGGACGATTTTCCTAAAGATTTGCACGGCCCTATTGGCACTATGCGCTCAGCTGAGGGTGAAAAAATGGTGCTTGATGACAACTTTTTTATTGAAACAATATTACCAGCGACCATTGCACGCAAATTAACGCAAGCAGAGCATGATGAGTATCGCAGACCCTTTATAAATGCAGGAGAAGATCGCCGTGCAATTTTAGCAGGGCCTCGCCAACTGCCCATTGCTGGAGAGCCTGCCGATACCGTGGCTTTAGTTAAAAGCTATGCGAGCTATTTAGCTAACTCTCACGATATTCCAAAGCTATTTATTAATGCTGAACCGGGTGCTTTTTTAGTTGGTTACGCAAGAGACTTTGTGCGTACATGGCCAAATTTAACTGAGGTAACCGTAAGCGGTATTCACTATATTCAAGAAGATTCGCCGCACGAAATAGGTAAGGCTATTTCTGATTGGTTACCAAGATAAAAACGGGATGTATTAGTAAACCTGAACTTTGGATAATTAATCTATCTCAAGCCGTTATTTTCAGCGTTAACTACCATATATAGATGACGCTTTTATACAACTAAAAGCGTCACCCATTAACTATTTAAGTAAAAATGGTGCGGTTTTACTCGCCTTTACGCTTGCCACTTTTTCGGGTGAACCTTGCGCTACAATTAAGCCGCCTTCTTCACCAGCACCAGGGCCTACATCAATTACCCAGTCACTATTTCGGGCTACTTGCATATCGTGTTCAACCATAATAACGGTATTGCCAGCATCAACTAATTTATTTAACTGCGACATTAGCATTGATACATCCGATGGATGCAGACCTGTAGTTGGCTCATCAAGAATATAAAGTGTGTTACCGCGCTGCGCACGTTGCAGCTCGGTTGCTAATTTAATACGCTGCGCTTCACCGCCCGAAAGCTCAGTAGCGGGTTGCCCTAAACGTAAATACCCAAGACCTACTTGCATAAGTGCATCGAGTGCTCGCAGTATTGCAGGTTCATTTTCAAAAAAGGTATGCGCCGCTTCAACCGTTAAATTAAGGATATCGCTTATGTTTTTATCACGATATGTAACCTCAAGTGTTTGCTCGTTATAACGTTTGGCATGACACACTTGGCAAGGTGAATAAACGCTAGGTAAAAACAGCAGTTCTATACTTACAAAGCCAACGCCTTCACAGTTTTTACAACGACCTTTTGCAACATTAAACGAAAAGCGACCTGCATCGTAACGGCGCTCTTTTGCTTTTTGGGTTGAAGCAAATAGTTTACGCACGTGATCAAACAAACCCGTGTAGGTAGCTAAGTTTGAACGAGGGGTACGGCCAATCGCTTTTTGATTTACGGTAATTAGGCGGCTTATATTATTTATACCTTCAATGATTTTTCCGCTGGTGTGTGTTTGCAGCTCTTGTTCGAGTAGGTCGGCTTCGTCGGTTGGCGCTTGTGTTACTACTTTTTGCCCGAGTGCTTCGTAAACAAGTTCTACTAACGCTTGGCTTACTAGGCTTGATTTACCAGAGCCCGAAACCCCAGTAACGGTTGTCATAACACCCAGTGGAAATTCTGCATTGAGTTTTTTAAGGTTGTTACGCTCAATATCAGCCAATTTTAACCACGCACTAGGCTGCCTTAGCTCCTTTTTTTGCGCGCTGTTTTGAGTAGACTCTTGACTGGCGTTTTTAGCAAAAAGGTGACGACCGGTGTGCGAATTTTTTATTTTTCTTAACCCTTCAACAGGGCCGCTGTAAATAATGTCGCCACCATGCACACCTGCATCAGGGCCTACATCAACAATCCAATCGGCGTGTTTAACAACGCTAACATCGTGCTCAACAACAAATACAGAATTGCCAGCCGCTATTAGCTCATCAAGCGCTTTTAAAAGTGCTTGAGTATCGGCAGGGTGTAAACCCGCTGATGGTTCATCTAACACGTAAACTACCCCAAATAATTTAGAGCGAATTTGTGTGGCAAGTCGCAATCGTTGTAGCTCTCCGGGTGAGAGCGTTGGTGTTGTACGCTCAAGCGACAAGTACCCTAAACCAAGCATGGTTAGTGCTTCAATACGGGTGAGAATATCGCTGGCAATGCGCTGCGTAACAATGGCTTGCTCTGGATTTTTTGTATTTTTATTTACTTTGGTATTGGCGGCGTTACTTAGCTTTTTAGCAAGCTCGTGTAATGTAAGTTGAGATAGCTCGCCAATATCGAGCCCTGCAAATTTAACACTTAACGATGCTTGTTTTAATTTTTTACCTTGGCAAGTAGGGCACTGCGATATTTGCATAAACTGTGATACGCGCTTTTTAGTACGCGGGCTTTGTGTGGTAGCAAAAGACTGTAAAACAAAGCGTTTAGCGCTTGAAAAAGTCCCCATGTAGCTTGGATCTTCGTTATTTTTTATTGCATTTTGTGTTTGCTCATAGGTGTAATCTGGGTATACCGGCACAGTAGGTGTTTCGTCGGTAAATAAAATCCAATCGCGTGCTTTTTTAGAAAGTTTGTTCCAAGGTGTGTCTATGTCATAACCAAGGGAAGTAAGAATTCGGCTTAAATTTTTACCTTGCCATGCTGGTGGCCACGCGGCTATAGCGCGCTGGCGAATAGTTTTTGTATCGTCTGGCACAAGTAGCTTTTCGGTTACTTCAAACACTCGGCCTATTCCTGAGCATTCTGGGCACGCACCTTGTGGCGTATTCGGCGAAAACGCATCAGCATAAAGTATACCTTGGTCTTTTGGGTATTCACCTGCGCGTGAGTAAAGCATACGTAGCGCGTTAGAAATAGTTGTTATGCTGCCAACGGATGAGCGAACCGACGGTGCGCCGCGTTGCTGCTGCAAAGCAACGGCAGGCGGTAGCCCTTCAATAGAATCAACATCGGGCTCATCAACTTGATCTATTAACCTACGGGCGTATGGCGATACCGAATCAAGATAGCGGTGCTGCGACTCAGCAAACAGCGTTCCAAACGCAAGCGACGACTTTCCAGAGCCCGATATTCCTGTAAAAACAACCAATGCGTTACGAGGTAAATCAACGTCTATATTTTTTAAGTTGTGAACGCGCGCCCCTCTTACTTGAATGCTGTTACTGGGATCAGATAAATCCATTGTTGAGTTTTTATGTGTGCTTGCCATACGTTTATACTCCTGTTTAATCGCGCTTTTTACTTTAAGTTAGCTTTGAATTATTTACTCTTATCACTCGTTATTACCCTAAAGTAGCGCAAGCACACTGAATGAGCGCTTAGTCTGTAGTGGCGCAGCCAAAGCGCTGGATAAAATTGCGATGATTGTTTGTTTACATAATAGGTATGGAATGCGAATATAATTTAAACAGTTATTGCTATGTAATTTGTTACGTAATTTACTAGGTATTTTACTAGGTAATAAAAAGGAACTAACAGTGAATAAAGCCTTAGTGATCATTTTATTGGTGCTTTCGTGGGCAACCCAAGCCGACTCTATTAACGCGCTAAATGTCGACCGTGCAGTACCAAATAGCATGCACTTATCGTTTGCAAACGATAGCAACATAACCCCTAAAAAAGGGGATTTTAAAATCGTTAATTATGTATTAATGAGTAATGAAGAGGGCGAACGCTGGGCTGTTATAACGCTAACTAACTTATCGTCGGGAATCGCGAATTAGGCGAGGAGCACTTACTTGCACTTTTTGCTGACGGCAGCCGATTCATGCCAATGGAATTTAAACTCGGTTTTAAAGGCAACGAAACACAATCGTTAACTGTATCGTTTGCCGATTATAAGTTCCCTATTTTAAGTGTGTATTCGAGTAACGATTTGTAATTAATAACGATGCGATGCGATGCGATGATATTAAATTAGGGATATTTCTAAAATTAAGGATTTTTATGAAGTTTGAAGATGCACAACAAAATATGAACCTCGCATA
Organism: Pseudoalteromonas sp. RB2-MNA-CIBAN-0110; assembly: GCF_040309305.1. Taxonomy (NCBI): domain Bacteria; kingdom Pseudomonadati; phylum Pseudomonadota; class Gammaproteobacteria; order Alteromonadales; family Pseudoalteromonadaceae; genus Pseudoalteromonas; species Pseudoalteromonas sp. RB2-MNA-CIBAN-0110. The sequence goes on from NZ_JBEOOQ010000006.1 coordinate 128,769, forward strand.
CTTCGGTGGTGGAACCGGTGTATTAGTGTCTGGCTTGGTTTGGTGTATAGCTGGCTTTGTCGCATTACTGCATTCAAATCAATCGAGTATGCTTACTTTGTTTTTTGGTGGTATGTTTATACATCCTTTAGCCATGCTACTTTCAAAAGCTCTTAAACGCTCTGGCAATCATGACCCTAAAAACCCATTAGGTAAATTGGCCTTAGAAAGCACTATTATTTTATTTGTTGGTTTGTTTTTAGCGTTTTATGTAGCAAAACTTCAAGCTGAATGGTTTTATTCAATAATGCTGATGATAATTGGTGTTCGCTATTTAGTTTTCAACACTTTATATGGCATGAAAGTGTACTGGATTTTAGGTGCTTCGCTTATGTTTTCTGGCATGTTGTGTATTGTATTAAATGCCAATTTTGTAATCGGCGCCTTTATTGGCGGGATAACCGAAATAGTATTTGCGCTAGTAATATTTGCCCAATCGAAAGGTATGGTTTTAAAAACAGAATAACAAGCTCTTATAATCGCAAAAATAGTGTGCAGTTGGGGTTACCCTTCAGCTTGATATACAGCAAAGGCTTGTTAAAGTATTGAGTATCTGCAAATTGCATGTAGCTATTAGTCGGATTAGAGCGAGAAGCAGACGGTCGGTTAAACTCGTTTTTGAACAAAAGCTTCTTAGAGTTATTGTACTAGTCGATAGTGATACTCATTAGAGTTTGTAGGGGTAGTGAAGGAATCTCAAAGATGCCCTCACTCCGTTAGGCATCACATGCGTAACCCACTGCTGTTTCAATCTATTAGTTCGTGGCAAAATTAACTATTTCACTACACCACGCCACAGACTGTTGCGATATACATCATGCCGCACAAAGGTTTATAAACAACTGATATTAAAGTGTACTTTTAAATTTAAAACTAGAAATACCCTCGCTTTATTTACGTTAAAAAGATATAAGGTATGAGCAAAAATATTAGGGTGTGCGCATAAATTTGTAATTTCTACTTACTTACACTCATAAAGGCTAGCTCGCTTTCGCCCCTATTGCGGGTTAGAAGCAAAAGGCAAACAGCCCTCATTTGGTTACTATGCCTCTAATAATGTTTACTGGAAAAGCAACTTCAACATTCATTTAAGATCGTCTAGTATATATTGCAATTTTATTGTCCTTGATTTTTTGACTAGAGATATATCCACAGTCCTCTAATGCTATTGCTAAACCTTTATGAAGGCGATTATTTACCAAGTTAGGGTTATTTTTAAAAGAAGCTATTTGAGAATATGGTTCCCCCATTGATTCAAGTAAATCTGTTATCTCTTCTTTATTAAAAGTATTAATAAGTTTAAGAAATAGAGTGATAGCTTGATTTTTTTCAGTTGAATGTTTAATTGCAATATATAACAAACTTTCTTCAAACTGCTTTAGATCAGTAACTTTAGACAATATATGTAAAATATTATTAGCTAAGTTATGATTATCTTCCAAATTACCCTCACTCAATAGTTTTACTAAGGCAACTTGGTCTGCCAACGAAGTAATAGCATTTAACAAAAATAATGATGTATCAGGTGAAAGTTCATATTCATCGGACTTATTCCAATAGTCAGAAAGATTATTAAGTATAAACAGGCCTACTAATTCAGGATGGTGCTCAGTAAGGCTGCTATAGTTAGTCTCAGATAAAGATAATAGGTTTTCTGTTAGTAAAGCTTCCATTTTTTCTTTGGGAATATCGTAACGATTTAACGTTTCATATTTGTAAGGAAGCCCTTTAATAAGCAATGCAAAAGCCGCGTTATTTATTAAGTCATTCCTTAATATCATTTGGGTTATTTCAGTAATACTTTCTTTAAACTTTGAATTTTCGTTTATCTTGAAAATGGAGAGACACTTAGATTTTCGATTAAGCACCTCTAATAATTGGTTTTTATCATCAGGAAACTCATTATTAAATTCAGCCAAATTGTCCCAAGTTGTTTCTAATTTTGATTCAACCAGTAACAGTTCCCAAAAAACACTTGGTATATTTGAAAGTGACTCAAACACATGGTTTTGCTTCTGGATTATGTTTTCTTTGGTTTCATTACTTACGGATGAATTATTAAGTAACTTAATAATGGTTTCTGTACTTTCTTCCGTGTTATCAGGCAGAGCTAAAAATACTTTTTTAATATAGACTTCAATATTTTCTTCAATGTAATCAATGAAATTTTCAAAATTGGTATTATAGATAACGGTCAGGTTACTTTTCTCTATCTCATCTTGTTTTATGCTTAATTTTTTCAGTAGCAAACATATATTTTCAGAAGTGATTTCGTAAAGGGAGTTCTCAAAAATATAACTGAATAATTTGTCATCACCAGCGCACTCTTCAAGTTCCTTAAATTTAATATTTAAATCAGTGAGTTTGTAATACACCTGCATTTGCTCTGCTGGTTGGAGATCTAAAATACTTTCAGGGTTACTCGCTAAGTAGTTAGAGAAGGTTTCTTCGCTATTCATATCTTTATAAATAAATTTTGATTCAACATGTAGCAGTATTAATTTCAATAGGTAGTTTTTTTGTGAGGTATTAATTTCACTTGATTCAGTAATGGCCGATACATAATTAGGCCATTGCTGCGATAACAGTTGTATAAACCGATCAACAGAGCGTGTAGTTTCAGTGAAGGTGAGTAAAAAGTCCCACAAGCTTTCAATGTTATTGCTAATATTTTCAAATAGGAGCGTCAATTTTTGCTTGTGAGCTTTCTCATGTTCTACCAAATAGTCTAGTAATGAAATATTGAAAATATACTTTTCTTTGAAGTCATTCTCTCTTAATCTATTCTTAATTATCTCTTCAATATAAGTAAGCTGGAGAGTTAAACTTGAAGATCTGAAGTCCCTTACAGCTTTAATGAAATTCATATCATTATGAGATAAGCGCCCATTATAAAAGTGTGATATATGGTCTTGTAGTGGTCAATAAAATTTGGCCACAGTTTTAGAATCTTGATATCTAACCTCAGATTCATTTGGCGCTAAGCCGGCATTATAATGATGCGGCCTAACGTTGTTGTAATATCCATTTATGTAATCACTTACGCTATATTTAGCATCTATAAAATTTCCATATCCAACCTTTGGCATCCATTCCGTTTTAAAGCTTCTAAAAAATCG
>NZ_JBEOOQ010000007.1:0-126702 GCF_040309305.1 Pseudoalteromonas sp. RB2-MNA-CIBAN-0110
CAAAAACCTCTTCTGGCCGCGATGGTTGCACATCTTTTAGCAAGTTAGGATGCTTTTTCATCCAATGTTTACTAAAAGTAGTTTTAGTGTAACTACGCTTAGGTTTAACCAATAAACGTTCATTTTTCAAATAACTAAAAAAAGCGTCTCGACCTAAACTTATGCCTCGCTCTATGAATTTTGGTTTAAGTAAAAAATACAACTTTCTTCCACCTAAGCGCGGCATAAAACGTCGTATTTCCAATACCATCGCTTTAACTGGTGCTAGTTCAATAGCACGCAGTTTAGCTCTGCTCTCTCGTTGATATATCGCTTGTCTCGTTATACCAAGCAGCATGCAAGCACGTTCTAAGCTAACTATTTTTTGCTTTTGAAGGCTTCTTGCTCCTTGGCAATATACTTTTTTCGAAGGCTTGTTCCATGCTCAGCGTCAAGAATATTAACCACTTCATTGAGTAACAGGTTACGTAAGTGCTCATCTTCAAGCTCTCGCTCGAGGCGTTTTATTTTTTGAGCGGGACTTTCTTTGGCTTTAGGTGATGTAGGCATAGTTATCTTAGGTGATTGAGTCCAATCCATCTTACCGTGTTTTCTTAACCAAGTAAGCACGGTAGAACGACCTTGTATGCCATAAATTTTTTGGGCTTGTTTATAAGTCATATCGCCTTTTTCTACAGCGTCGACAACTTGTAATTTAAAGCCTAATGAATAATCTCGTTGTGTTCGTTTGATCGGTGTATTATTTGACTTGGTCATAATAAATCCTAAATGTGTAAACACATTTCAGGACGAGACAGTTACTCATTAAAAAGCCCGTTTATTAAACGGGCTTTTTTACGATTACTACTTGGTACTAATATGCTTTTACTTGTGTGTTTCCAGCTCAGTGAGTAAGCCTTTCACTAGGCTAACACTGCCAAGTAATAAAATAAGAGTAAAAGGGAGCGCCGCAATAATAGTAATATATTGTAGTGCCTGAATTGACTCGGTACCGCCAATCCACAGCATTACCATTGCAATAATACCGGCAATGTTAGCCCATACTAGCTTTTGTTTTATTGGTACTTCAAGTTTACCGCCTGATGTCAGACTATCTATTACAATAGAGCCTGAATCTAGGGTGGTTACAAAAAATATGATAATTAACGCCACCGCTAATAGCGAGAGCACAGTACCAAAAGAGTATGCATCGAGCATATAAAAAAGGCTAAGTGATACATCAGTAATACCCTGATCTGCACCCAATACACCGACTTCATTTATAATTTGATCGATAGCAACGCCACCAAAAACTGACATCCAAGCTGTAGTGACAAGCGTTGGAATAAGTAATACGTACACTAAAAATTCGCGTATGGTGCGGCCTTTAGAAATACGTGCCACAAACATGCCAAAGCAAGGTGCGTAAGCCACCCACCAAGCCCAGTAAAATACAGTCCAGCCATGTAGCCACTCAGTGTCTTCTCGCCCTGTGCTAGAACTCAGAGGTATAATGTTTGTTACATAACCGACGACAGCGGTGTAGGCAGAATCAAGAACGGTAGAGAAGTTTAAAATAGCAACCAGGGCAAGAAACACAAAAGCAATGCCCATATTAATGTTGCTAAGTAATTTAACGCCGCCATCCATACCACGTATAATCGACAAAATGGCTAAGCCCATAATCAGCAAAATAATGCCTTGTTGCAATAGTAGAGAATTCTCAAATCCTAAAACGTGGCTTATTCCACTTGCTGCTTGCGAACCACCGAGACCAAGTGATGTAGCAAGGCCAAATAGAGTCACCAAAACAGCCATTACATCTATAACATCACCTAGTTTCCCCCATACACGATCTCCAAAAAGTGGATAAAATATAGAGCGCATAGAAAGGGGTAAGCCTTTATTATAAACAAAATAAGCGAGACACAATGCAGTCATACCATAAATAGCCCATGCATGAAGGCCCCAATGGAATACCGTTGCGCCTAAAGCTATTTCACGTCCTTGCTCGGTAAATGGCATCGCATTGAGCGGTGTACCAAACCAGTCTGTATAAAATGCTGTTGGTTCGGCAACACCCCAAAAAATAAGCCCTATGCCCATACCTGCAGCAAACAACATTGAAACCCAAGAAAGGGTAGAATAGTCAGTTGTTGCTTTGTCGCCGCCTAAGCGAATTTTCCCAAGTGGCGAAACAGCAATGCCTATAGCAAAAAGTAGGAGTATATTTGCTCCCCACATAAATACGAAATCAAAATTTACTAGTGCAGCATTTTTTATGGCGTTAATAGCGTTTTTTGTTTCGCTAGGTGGTAAGACGAGTAAAGTTATTATGAAAAGTAAGGATAAGCCAATTGAAACAGAAAACACATTACTATGAATATCCATCCCCCATTTACTGACGTTATCTTGACCTACTTGGTAATCGGTTGAATCAATACTGTATTTTTTTGATTTAAACTTCATATAACATGGTGTAAACCATTCGCTAAAGCGCCTCCATATTGGTATTGTGTATAACCCGCGTAAATAAGATACATGATGAAATATATAATTTAGAGATAAAGCGCGGATCTTCTAGAGGAGAAACTGTATCATAAATACTATCAATGTTATTGATTTGTTTATATGTTTACTCATGCGCTAAGTTTTATTTAGTTAAGGAAAAAGTAATGGCAGCTGTTTTAGGTGTTTTTCTCACCTGTTTTTTGCATGGGATTGATGTTGTTTATGTCTCTATGCTGTCGATCCTTAATAACCCTCGTTAGGCAGAGCACTAAATAAAAGTATTTATTGTATTACTACAGTAGATAAAACAGTAAATTAGCATGCTAATTCGCCGTTTTGTTTATTTAAAAAGCAGTTAAACTAAAAGAGTGATTTTTCTCTTTACCTTTGGCGAAACTTCTCTATAATTCGTCGTCATTGCAGGGGCGTAGTTCCAATTGGTAGAACAGCGGTCTCCAAAACCGATGGTTGGGAGTTCGAATCTCTCCGCCCCTGCCATTTCTTCTTTACATCGTTTTTATTACTTCTTATATTGTTCAAATGTCTAATCTACTGAGTTGTTATGCATCCACGTTACGCAGCTATTTTTGATATAGAAAATCTTGAACTCAATCAACATTATTGTCCTCAAGCAAATGATCAAGCTAATACTTTATCGCAAAGCACGATAGCTAGTTCTTTAACGCTAAATGAGCAACTACTTGCAGACATTAAACTCAGTGCAGAACCTATTATTATAAATAGCGTTGTACAGGGCAGTGAGATGCAATTAAACGACAATAAGCTTACATTGCCAACCCCACAGCTCAACGCCTCTGAGAAGCGTGCTTTATGGGCTTTAATGAGTGAATACCTTGATAAACTTTAAATCAGTAGATGAAACTGCAATACCTCAATTAATGGCCATCGAAACAGCGTGTCATAGCCATCCGTGGACTTTAAATACAATGGGTTCATGTATAGGCGGGCGCTATTTTAATGTTGCCGCATTTGATGAGGCGAGCATGATTGGTTTTTATATTGGTGAAAAAGCAGGGCCTGATTTTACACTTATGGATATTTGTGTAACACCAAGTCACCAGGGTAAGGGTATTGCAAGGCAGTTGTTAGCGCAGTTTATTGAATATGGTGAGCAGCAAAATGCTGAAAACCTCTTTTTAGAAGTACGCGAATCAAATACGCGTGCTATTGCGCTGTACGAGCGCGCAGGCTTTGCTGAGATGTCAGTTCGTAAAAACTACTACCCAAGTGATAACCCTGCTAAAAATGGCTTTGAAGACGCTATTTTAATGGGTATGGCGCTAGGTTTAAACTTTTCATAATTAAAGTCGGTAATTAGCATTTAAAATATAGAGCCGCTAAAGTACTGCATTTGTACCGTTTTGTAAGTTTACTTTTTAGGTTACTTTGTCGCTAATTGCTTGCTCAATGGCTGCTATTAAATCATTAACCAGCTCGTCTCTTGGTACTTTATTGTTACTTTTTAAGTTCTCTTCAAGTGCCGCAGCGCTATGGTAAATTTCATCAAAGTTAAAGCATCCAGAACTGCCTTTAACACTGTGCGCTATACCTCTTAATGCTTCCCAATCATCACAATGCTGCAAAGCTTTAACTTCTTCTAAATATGTAGGTAAGTTAGCTAAGTAATTATCGGCAATTTGCTGAAACTTTTCGCTCTTTAATAGGCTATCCCATTTATTTTGATTATCTTTTTCAAGATGCAGGTAGCTTACGAGTACGTTTTCCAGAGCATCTTTATCAATGGGTTTAGCCAGTGCTTTGTCGCAACCAGCTTCTAGATAAGTGCCTATATCATGGTTCATTACATTGGCAGTAAGGGCAATGATAGGGCCATCATACGCTGCATGACGAAGCATTTTAGTCGCTTCTAATCCGCCCATTACAGGCATTTGCATATCCATAATAATAAGTTGGTAGTCGTTTACGAGCGCCATTTCTACAGCTTGTGCGCCATTACTGGCAATATCGGGTTCAAGGCCCCAGGTTTGCAGTAATAATTTAATTAATAGTTGGTTATCTGGGTTATCCTCAGCCACTAATATATTGGCGTCGAAGCTATTGGTTGCAAACGATAAGAGAGGGTCTTTCTCTGGTATTAACTGGCTGTCTTGCGTTAAAAATTCAAGCATGGGTTGATCATCAGATAGCTGACATGCCACCCTAATTGTAACTCGGCTACCTACACCCACTTCACTTTCAAGGTTTACATCGCCACCAAGTAACAGTGCTAAGTTTTTAGAAATACACAACCCAAGACCTGTACCACCAAAACGACGTGTAGTTGTGGCATCGGCTTGTTCAAACGGCTTAAATACACGTTCTATTTGATGCTCAGACATACCAATACCAGTATCTTTAATTACAAACTCTAGCTTTTGACTTGCTTGTAAATAATGCACACAAATAGACACGCTGCCATTTTCGGTAAATTTAACAGCGTTATTAGCAATGTTTATAAGTATTTGTTTTAAGCGGGTCACATCACTATAAATGGTGCGGGGTAGCGGCAGTTGATAGTCGATATTAAGGGTTAATTGTTTTTCTTGTGCCAGTGGTTGAATAATTGATTCAATGTCGTGCACAAGCTGCACTACGTTTAACGCTGACAAATCAACAGCCAGCTTTTCAGCTTCAATTTTAGATAAATCGAGTATGTTATTTATTAACTCTAGTAAGTGTTTGGAATTACGTAAAATAGTGCTTAGGTGTTGTTTGTCATTCGCTACTTTATCGTTATGTAGTAACTGCTCTGTAAAGCCCATAATGGCCGTGAGCGGCGTGCGTATTTCGTGACTCATGTTGGCTAAAAAACGACTCTTAAGTTGATTAGCTTGCTCAGCTTGGCCAATAGCTAACTCAAGTTGGCTGTTCATAGCTTCAAGTGCTTGGGTACGACTTTCCACTTTATCTTCAAGGTGGTGTTTGTATTCTTCAAGCTGTTGTTGGTAGTGCCTTATTTGATTAACCATGTGGTTAAAGTCGTTAAATAAAACACCTACCTCATCATTTGTATGAGCTGGTAAGTGCACCGACAAATCGCCATCACCAACACGATGACTCGCAGCCCCGAGTAACTCAATTGGGTTAAGTAATAAATTGCGGACCACTACAAAAATTAATATTGGCAGGGTGATCACCGAAATAATAACAATTAAGCCTGTTATTAAACTTATGGCTTTACCTGATTGATAAAGCACCCCTTTGGGAATGGTTGATACGTAATAATATCCGCCGGGCATTTGCACTGCAAAAATCATTCGCTCTATTTTGTCTATGCTTGAGAGTTCAATAGTTGAAAGCATGCCGATATCAGCGAGGTCGTGCACTTGATTAAGTTCGTACTCGCTTATGTATTGGCCACGCATATTATAATCGGAGCTAAATAAAATTTTCCCGTCTTTAGTCAACATTAAATTAAGCGTGTTGTTATATGGCGCTTCTAAAATACTAGAGTTTAGTATTGAAGGTTCTATATGTATTACAATAAAACCAAGCTGCTGTGGTCGTTTTAAATAGTAATCAACACTATAAATTCGTTGAATAAAATACAAACTAGTGGTGCCATCATCCTTTTGAATCATAAATTGCTGTTTACTTAAATTACTTTGCAATACTTGATTAAAAAACGGGTAGCTTTTAGGCGCTGTTGTTAGGTTGTTAGAATAGTAGGCATCGCTTTTCCCACTTGTTGAAACTAGATTAATGCTAATTATATCGGGATAAGCCTCACTGTAACTGGCAAATACATCCATAAGCGCGCCAAGTTTTCGGGTGTAATTACCGTTGGCACGAATGTCGTTTGCTAAAAAATCACTAAGTACTGGCGAGGTTGAAAGTAGTTTTGCAGTAGAGTGAAAAGAGTCGATATAATTAAATATTTTTTGCTGTTGTTGCTCAACAAAGCGGCTCATTATTAAATCAGCTTGTTTTTGTGTTGAATTAGTTACATTGGTGAGCGTAAAGCCACCTAAAAATAGCAGCGGTAGAATAACAAGGGGTGTTATATACCATAATAATCTAATACTTAACTTACTGGTTTTCATGACCAAACGACTTATCCTCCATGCAATCTATCAATAATATGCGTTACGACTTTATTACACAAGCTTGTGGCGGTCTTGGTGGCTAAATTACAATCAGTAGTTGCATGGTATTTAGCTCTGTATTGGTGTTTTTTTATTTTATTAAGTTATTTTAATTTAATAAGTTACATGCTTATAACCGTTATTTTATCGTTCAAAAAAGTTTACATAAATTTACATCTTTTAAAGTCATTTTTTTAAAGATAAATGCTATCACTTAAAATTGAATTTTCTAATTTACTCTTAGTTATAAATACCAGTGGGTTAACGCAGGGCTGTTAGCCGGGCCACTAGGTTATATTCTCAAGCAAGGCTTAAAAATTCTAATGGTGTGCAGAGGCTTGTTGTATTGTGTGCTGATTCTATTTATTTGGCTTATTACTGATTTTTTTGTACCTCATTTGCAGTTAGGCTTCCCAAAATCCATATTAATAAAAAAGATCAGCTAATAACCAACCATTGATTGTTTATAAGGCCAAGATCAGCGAAAATAGTCTCCAATTACGATTAACATAACGGATCGCATGTGAAGGGCCAATTTAGGGCTTTTCTGATGGTGTGTTGAGCTTTCGAGGTTGCTCTATACCAATTTTATTAAAACAAGATCGTTCTAGCGTATTAAATAACTCACTAACTACGTTAAAAATTATTCATAGAGAATAACTCTATGTGATAATTTCGCCTTGTTATTGCGCTATTTTATTATCGCTATAATAGAACGCTAATTTAATGCAATTGGTATTATTTAAGCCTTGAAAGCTCAGCATACTTAAAGTGGATAATATCCGTATACAAACTAAAAGAACTTTTTTAATGGCAGATCAAAATCTCCTTAGCGAAATTAATAAACGACGAACCTTTGCTATCATCTCTCACCCAGATGCTGGTAAAACAACCATTACCGAAAAAGTATTGTTATTCGGACAAGCTATTCAACGAGCCGGCACTGTAAAAGGCCGTGGCTCTAACCAGCATGCAAAGTCTGACTGGATGGAAATGGAAAAAGAGCGTGGTATATCTGTTACTACCTCTGTAATGCAGTTTCCATATAACAACGCACTTGTTAATTTACTTGATACTCCAGGACATGAAGATTTCTCGGAAGATACTTACCGCACATTAACTGCGGTAGATTCGTGTTTAATGGTTATTGATGCGGCAAAGGGTGTAGAAGATCGTACCCGTAAGCTAATGGAAGTTACACGCCTGCGTACAACGCCAATTGTTACGTTTATGAATAAATGTGACCGTGAAATTCGCGACCCAATGGAAGTGCTTGACGAAGTTGAAACAGAGCTAAATATTGCCTGTGCACCCATTACTTGGCCAATTGGCTGTGGTAAAGAGTTCAAAGGTGTTTATCACATTCATAATGACGAAGCTGTTTTATACAAAACAGGTCAGGGTCATAAAATTCAAGAAGTTCGTACCATTAAAGGTCTTGATAACCCAGAACTTGATATTGCCATTGGTGAAGATTTAGCTGCGCAATTACGCGATGAGCTTGAGCTTGTTATTGGCGCATCAAACGAATTTGATTTAGATCTGTTTTTAGCCGGTGAGCTTTCGCCAGTTTATTACGGTACCGCACTGGGTAACTTTGGTGTTGACCACGTTTTAGATGGTTTAACTAAATGGGCACCGACGCCACTGCCTCGTGAAACCGAAGACAGACTTATTGTTGCAACTGAAGAAAACTTTACTGGTTTTGTATTTAAAATTCAAGCCAACATGGACCCTAAACACCGTGACCGTATTGCATTTATGCGTATTGTATCGGGTAAGTACAGCCAAGGCATGAAAATGAATCACGTGCGAATTGGCAAGCAAGTGAGCATTTCTGATGCGGTAACCTTTATGGCGGGCGATCGTGAGCGCGCAGCTGACGCTTACGCGGGCGATATTATTGGTTTGCATAACCACGGTACCATTCAAATTGGTGATACGTTCACACAAGGCGAAAAACTTAAATTTAGCGGTATCCCTAACTTTGCGCCTGAATTATTCCGCCGTATTCGTCTTCGCGATCCGCTTAAGCAAAAGCAACTATTAAAAGGCTTAGTACAGCTTTCTGAAGAAGGTGCTGTGCAAGTATTTAGACCGCTTATAAACAACGATTTAATTGTGGGCGCGGTAGGTGTACTTCAGTTTGATGTGGTTGTAGCGCGCTTAAAAGCCGAATATAACGTAGATGCTATTTACGAAGGTGTAAACGTAAATACAGCGCGTTGGGTAAGCAGCGACGATGTGAAAAAGTTTGAAGACTTTAAGCGCAAGTGCGAAAGTAATTTAGCACTCGATGGTGGCGATAACTTAACTTACATTGCGCCGAGCCGTGTAAATCTTAATTTATCAGTAGAGCGTTACCCAGAAGTGACATTTAACCACACTCGCGAAAACTAGAATCGACTGACTACAGTTAACTGAAAGCCTGCTTTGGCGGGCTTACAAAGGTAAAAAATATGAATATTCGTACTATTTTAATCGAAAAAGCCATTGCCGCTATGGCGGGCGCAGGCTTACCTGAAGATACAAACCCAGCAGTAACACAAAGCACACGTCCACAATTTGGTGATTACCAAATTAATGCAGCAATGGGCGCGGCTAAAAAAATGAAAAGCAACCCACGTGAGCTTGCGCAAAAAATTATAGATAATCTTGATGTAAGCGATATTGCTCAAAAGACTGAAATTGCTGGCCCAGGTTTTATTAATATTCATTTAAAGCCTGAATTTTTAGCGCAAAGCGTTAAAGCAGCTAACAGTGATGCAAAACTTGCTGTAAACGAGCATGCTAACCCGCAAAAAGTAGTTGTTGACTATTCATCACCAAACCTTGCTAAAGAAATGCACGTAGGCCATTTACGTTCAACTATTATTGGTGACTCAATTGTGCGTGCGCTTGAATTTAGAGGCGACACGGTTGTACGTCAAAATCACATGGGTGATTGGGGCACGCAATTTGGTATGTTAATCGCGCATTTAGAAGATCAAATTAGCCAAGGTGTAGATTTAGATTCTGTAGCGCTTGCTGATTTAGAAACCTTTTACCGCGATGCTAAAAAACGCTTTGACGACGAAGAAGGCTTTGCAGATAAAGCACGTAATTACGTTGTTAAATTACAAGGCGGCGACGCGCACTGTGAAAAACTTTGGAAACTGTTTATAGCTACCTCAGTTAAGCATTCTGAAGAAGTATACAAGCGTTTAAATGTAACACTTACTCAAGCTGATATTATGGCTGAAAGCGCATACAACGCAGAACTTAACGATATTATTAGCCTACTTAAAGATAAAAATATTGCAGTAGAGTCGCAAGGTGCGCAAGTTGTGTTTTTAGATGAACTTGCCAACAAAGATGGTGAACCATCTGCGTTTATCGTACAAAAGTCTGGCGGTGGTTTTTTATATGCAACAACAGATTTAGCGGCATGTGATTATCGTTCAAATAAATTAGGTGCTGATCGTATCTTAATTTTTGTAGATGCACGTCAAAACCTACACTTTAATCAAGTAGAGCTAACAGCGCGTAAAGCAGGTTTATTACGAGACGAAACAAGTTACGAGTTTTGCCCGTTTGGCACCATGATGGGCGCCGATAACAAACCATTTAAAACACGTACTGGCGGCACAGTAAAACTTGCTGACTTATTAGAAGAATCAATTAACCGTGCAGCTGCAAAACTAGCTGAACGTGAATCGGATTTAAGTGATAGCGATCGCAGCGAGATTGCACGTAAAGTAGGTATTGGCGCAGTTAAATACGCCGACCTTTCTAAGCACCGTACCAGCGATTACATTTTTAACTGGGACAGCATGCTAAGCTTTGAAGGCGCAACCGCCCCTTACTTACAATATGCTTATACACGTATACGCAGTATTTTCCGTAAGTCAGATTTAAGTGCCGAAGCGCTAACTCTTCTTGGTGTTAATGTTAAAATAGTTGAGCCTCAAGAAAAAGCACTAGCGCTTAAGCTACTACAGCTTGAAGAAGTACTTGATTTAATGATCAGCGAAGCAACACCGCACGTACTATGTGGTTACTTATATGAGCTAGCAAGCTTATACATGACATTTTACGAAGCCTGCCCAGTACTTAAAGAGGGCGTAGAGCCAAGCGTGCGCGATAGCCGCTTAGTGCTGTGTAATTTGGTTTCTAAAACATTAGAAACGGGATTGGATTTGCTAGGCATCGAAGTCATGGAGCAAATGTAATCACCTTCTGCTGCGTGTAGTTCGTTTTAGCTGCGTTAAGAAGTTTATTTAGCCTAAGTCACATACAAACCGTATGCTCCTTGGCATAAATAAACTTCTTGCCTTGCTAGCACTCCTACACTTGCAGATACCTGAGTTGTGTAGTTTACATTGTAGGTTGGGTTGAGTGAAACGAAACCCAACGATACGCCTGAGACTCGGTGTTATTACTATCGCATACACCTGAATTTTAATATTTGTTACTACTGAACATCCATTGTTTTAAGCTCGCTACTCTAAGCTCTTTTCTAAGGCTTTATTTAAAGGACTTGTTATGAAACTCGAAGATATCCGCCGTGAATACCTGCAAGACGCGTTAAGCGAAGATAACTTGCAAGATGATCCGTTTAAGCAGTTTGAAACATGGCTTGAGCATGCAGTGGCAAGCCAGTTACCCGATCCAACTGCGATGGTTGTAGCAACTGTTGATGAAACCGGTCAACCTTCACAGCGCATTGTGCTTTTAAAGCATTTGGATGATAACGGTTTTGTATTTTTTACCAATACAGGTTCGCGTAAAGCGCAAGAGCTTAAAGGTAATAACAAAATATCGCTGCACTTTCCGTGGCACCACATGGAACGCCAAGTTATTGTATATGGCGAGGCTAAACCATTACCTACATCTGCTGTGGCAAAGTACTTTTTATCTCGTCCTAAAGAAAGCCAATTAGCTGCATGGGCGTCAGCGCAAAGTCGTCCGGTGTCATCACGTAAAGTACTCATGGAAACCTTCGCCAACATGAAAAATAAGTTTGCTAAAGGTGAAATTCCACTCCCTGATTTTTGGGGCGGATATTGTGTAGTACCCACTAAAATTGAGTTTTGGCAAGGTGGGGCGCATCGTTTGCATGATCGCTTTATATATCAGCGCCAAGCAGATAACAGCTGGCAAATTACACGCTTAAACCCTTAATTAAAAGATGAGTAAGTAACCGTGCAATTTATTGACTCTCATTGCCACCTCGACTTTAGCGAGTTTGATTCGAATCGTGAATCGCTCATAAACGAGTGTGTAGCAAAGGGAGTTAATCAGTTTGTTGTGCCGGGTATTACGCTTGCTCAATCGCATACTCTCATAAAACTCAAAGCAACTTACCCAAGTATAAAAATAGCCGCAGGGCTACATCCTTACTTTTTAGAGCAACATAACGAATCGCACATAGAAGCGTTATTTGAATTCGCGACTGCAAATAAGTATCAGTTGGTAGCTATTGGGGAGTGCGGGCTTGATCGAAGTATTGAAAACCTTCCTAAACAAACTTATTTATTTGAGCAGCAAATAGGGCTTTCTAATGAGCTTAACTTACCGCTCATTGTGCATCATAGGCAAAGCCATGATTTAATTGCGCAATCGTTTAAGCGGTGTAAGCCAAAAAACGGGGGAGTGATTCATGCCTTTTCGGGCTCACTTCAACAAGCGCAGTACTATATTAAGCAGGGTTTTAAGCTTGGCATAGGCGGCGTTATTACCTATGATCGCGCAGTTAAAACACGCGCTGTTATTGCTGCTATTGAGCCAGAGCACTTAGTGCTTGAAACCGACTCACCTTCAATGCCGTTAAGCGGTCATCAAGGTGAAGTTAACACGCCACTGCATATACCTGATGTATTTAACGCGTTATGTGATTTAAAGCCACATAGTGAAAGAGGGACGCTTGCAAAGCAGCTTTACGATTCTTGTTCAGATGTTTTTTGCATATAGCGATTTACCTGCCAACGTTTTAATCCACGCCCTAACTGCCACGTAAAAATACATGCAATCACTAGCATTAATAGTACCTGCCGACCTAAGTCATGAAAATGATTATGGCTGTCGGATATTGCGGCGCGAGTTAAATAAGTAACAGACACAAAGCCTATAGGGCGGTCATCATCGCTTATCACGGGTTCCATAAAAGGTGTTTTTAGTTTACTAATACCCGGTGTAGAGTCAGGGAGTTGTCCATAAATATGATGTGACTGCCAATTGTCACTGCTAGCAATTAAAATGCCTTGTTGATCATAAATAGTCGCAGAAAGTACAAATTCATCTTTACTTATATCGTTACAAATGGCGTTGAGCTGTGGTTTGTTTTTTTCAATAAGCGGTGTTTTAACATTTAAAGCCATAAACTGAGTGAGGCTTTTTGCCGTGCTATCGGCACTATCATAAAGTAACTGATGACTCTGAAAACTACTATTAACACCTACCCAGCTTAGTAATACAAAACAACCAGCCGCTAGTATTAAGCGAACAAGTCGTTTTCTTTGAGAAGCAGTAATAGGGTTTTTAATATGGTTATTTTTCATAGTCACCGTTTATGCTACTGACAGCATTTTGATTTGATGTTACAACTACACTAACTATAACCTTAAACCCCACCTGATGGCGAATTTAGTGTTGAGAATACCAGTTATGATATGCCAATTATCAGGAAAATAAAAATAAACACGGAGATCCCATGTCGCAAATCAACATGGCACAGCAAGCTGCTGAGCAACCATTACAACACTTAACTCTAAATAAATGGTTTAGCTATAGTGGTGGTGTATTTACACCTCTTGATTATATACCAAACAAAGCATTAGGGTTATTTAGCATCGCATTTGCGGGTGATTTTGAAGAAAAACACATTGTTAGCATTATTGATTTTTTAGCTATGCATAACCAAACCGTCACTGCTATATGTCAATATCAACCAGATTTAGGGTTAGCTCCAGCACTGTGTTTTTACGCGCAAAACTCCGATCAAGCTATAAACCCGTTAGTGCTACAAGAGTTTTCAAACACCCTAGATTGTCAATTAGTGCAAGTTGCTACTGCACCTAATTTATATGAGCCTGGTTTATTGGTTATGGATATGGATTCAACTGCAATAACTATTGAGTGCATAGACGAAATAGCACGCCTTGCTGATGTTTACGACGAAGTTGCCTCTGTAACCGCACTTGCAATGGCGGGTAAACTTGATTTTAGCGAGAGTTTAAATCAGCGCGTAGCTAAACTGGCTGGTATTGAAAAAAGCTTAATTGAAGAACTAAAAAGTGCATTGCCACTCATGCCGGGTATTAAAGTGCTGTGTCAAATTCTAAAACAGCATGACTGGTATTTAGTAATCGCATCAGGTGGTTTTGTACCGTTTGCAGAGCGCGTTCAAGAGCTTATTAATTTAGATGAAGTGCACGCTAATGTACTCGAATTTAAAGACGATAAACTAACAGGTAAAGTACTGGGTACAATTGTAGATGCACAACAAAAAGCAATTATTCTAGAGTCGTTACAACATAAACTAGGGCTTGAGAAGTCGCAAACAGTTGCTATTGGCGATGGCGCAAACGATTTAGTCATGATGGCTAAAGCTGGCCTAGGTGTAGCAGTGCATGGCAAACCTAAAGTAGTTGAGCAAGCACAAGCGGCTATTTGTGAAGGGTCATTATTACAATTGTTGTATATGTTGGCCATTCCGTTAGATAAAGAGCCCGCTCTTTAAAGTTGTTTAAGTTAAACCGCTTAGCGTAAGCGGTTTAACCAGATTAGTTTACGGCGGCCCATTTGTTCAACTTGCTCTTTTTTAAGCTCTAAATGGCTTAGAGCTTCTTCAGTTATATCTACTACGTCCCCCACGCCTGCAACAGCCCATAATGCTTCTTCTAAGTCTTTTGCTTTATGCATTGCATATTGGCTTACGTATTTAAGCTCGTTTGATAGATAGTCAGTATCGGGGCGACCTGTGCGCGAAATATACAAACGCATCACAAATATAAGTTGTGATGTAATGCCTTTACTAATTTGTTTGTAAAAGCTTGAGTAGTCTTCACCTAGGGCGCATTGGCTAACAATAGCCTCTTCAATTTTGCCCTTACGAGGGTCGAAATTAATAGCGAGTGTAAAAGCAAGCGGTGCATCTTGGCGACTGCGATCTTTAATATTAGGCGTTATTACATTAATAATTTGCTCTTCGGTAAGAATACTCGAAAAGTCAGTTTTGTTACCTAATAAGCCAAAATTTTGCAAAATAACATGCATAGGACTGGCGTATAAGCCATAACCAATTGCACCTGTTTTAAAGTGTGCAGCTTCCTTGTGTAAATACAGCGGAAATTGGCATACACTTTTTGTAACCATATTTCTAAGCGCGGTAGATAAGCCTTCTACTTTAGCGGCTTCTTCAGCTACTTTAAGTTTGTCTTTATTACCTTCTATTAGCTGAGTGAAAAAAGTCACGCCAGCATGGGGTAAATCAGCAACACGATTCGCTTTTAGGTTAATAGTAGTGAATGACTTACTAATGGCCATTATTTCGTACTTTAGTTCGCTAAGCTTATGCTTTTTAGTTATTTTTTGAAGCTCAGGAAATGTTAAAAGTACTATATCACCTTTTTTAAATGTGACTGGTTGCTCGCACTCTAATTGCAAACCCATTACAGAAAAGTCACGTGTATAACCGTTAAATACTTCATCATTAATAGTGACGCTAACCGGTGTTTTATAAAGGTAGCGCTTATGCGAGCGTAAATTTACGTATTCAAGTGGCACAATATCTAAATAAGGTGGCGTTTTATGTTTTGCGTGGCCAAAATGTTTAAGCTGATTTACTAACGCTTTATCAAAAGTAAGTTGTTTATAATCTGTTTGCTCTGTTTTATTGCCAATACTTGTAAGTACAACAATATATTTAACGTCTTTTATAAGGCCTTTAACTCGAGGGGAAGGCGGCTTGTTGAGTTTTTCAATATTAGCGCCAGCACTATTAGGTAATGAAAGCGGTATAAAAGAATCATCTGGATGACTTGGCATTATTTGTATTTTAAAGCACTGCCAACTTTCTTTTTGGCTACCAAAACCTAAAAATAGATCACGTAATTTAGGGTTATTATTTAGCTCAGTTCGTGTCGCAGAGTAATAGTAAATTTTACCCGATGATATATGTGTAAATGTATAGAGGTAATCTTCTTTGACCGCGGTAATTTGGGTTAGTAATTGTGTAATGCGCTGATGATTGAGTATATTGTACAAACACGGTATTTTTCTTTCATCGGTAAAATAGCGCTGGATAAAAATATTATTTTCAGTAGTAAGGCTAAGGCTTGGGTAATACTGTTCATCTTTTTTGCTTAAAAATACATATAAAGACGTTACACGAGGGATGTAGTATTGCTCATACCCCTTTGATACTACAGCATCGAGCGTGTTATCTAAATTTACTTTATAACGACGTTTATTACCGTGAATAAAGCTTTCTAAAAAGTCATTAAAGGCATCGTTATTTTCGATATAAGTGCGTTTTAAGCGAATGTGGTTGTATTCACGAGAGATATTTTCAACGGCAACAACCTCGTATTGAATACCGTTTTTTAGGCCAAGTTCAAAGTCTTGTTCAAGGCCTACCAAGCGCATTGCTATTAGTTCACCTTTTTTTATAGAGTAGCGCGTTGCAAGCTTAACTTTACAACCGCTTAAAGATATATCTGAGGTGCTAGCAGCAATGTTCTTTTTATCTTTGTAATCAATAGTTACTTTTATTGAGTAATTCATCCGTTCTTCACGGCGGCTCTCGTAAGAGGCAAACTTAATTACTTCAGTGCTTAAGTTACTTTCTGATTCTTGTAGTTCTGATTTTTCGGCGGCTTGTTTTTGTAATACGCGGTGGTTATTTTCTGTATTCATTACGGCTTCGTAAACGGCTAGGGTATATTCACCATGCTGTTTAAGTGCTTTTTCAAACACTTCAATGGCTGTGTCATCCATAAAGTGCTGTTTGCCGTTATGCTCATACGGTTTTACTTGGCCCGTCACTAATCCACGAAGATCAACAAAGCGTGCCACTGGCTGAGATAAGCGTGACATTTCCATTTTCATCAAAAATTGCTCAGGTTTGGTTAACCCAGCGGTTTTTGATTTGAAAATTAGGTCAAATTTAGCATTGCCTAAATATGTTTTTAACTCATTCACGAGGTCTTCGTGTTTGAGCATTATGTCATCAGCCATTTATAAAACCATCACCGTCTAATTGAAAAAGTAGGTATACTGTTAAGTCCATTTATTAGAAGTTCAATAAACGTTAAATCGCGCTATGTTATTAATATAGGTACAATTATTTTAGTTACTACTGTTTAGCTCTTGTTATTATGTGTTATATGCCATTTTGTTGGCAAGTTACTTTAAACTATTTCAAAGCAAAAAGTATGCCCTAAATTATAGCTAAAAAGAAACACCATGTGTATTTAATGATTGTGACGCTAGATTTTTACGCAGGCAAGAGTTTGTTGCTAAGTAAATGCTTGAAGTGGCAAAATAAGTTATTAACAGTAAATGTTTTTAAAATTAGAGAATCGTAGATAAGGTTATAAATGACTAAAGCGGCAAAAATAGAGTTTGTGTGTACAGAATGTGGCATGAACTACCCACGTTGGCAGGGCCAATGCCGCTGCGGTGCGTGGAACACATTAGCAGAATTTAAACCTTCAGCAGGGCAGAGTAAAAAAGCGTCAGTTCGAGCAAATGTAGGTGGTTATGCTGGCGGTGCTGGTGGCGGCTCTAAAAAAATCAATGATATTGCTACGTCAGAGGCAGAAAAACAGCTGACAGAAATTGGCGAGCTCGATCGTGTGCTAAGCGGTGGTGTAACTACCGGCTCTGTTAATATAATTTCGGGTGATCCAGGTGCTGGTAAAACAACATTGCTATCTGACCTAGTCGCGAGAATGTCACAACGTATGCCGTCACTTTACTGTACGGCCGAGGAGTCATTATCGCAGTTTAAAAACAGGGTAAATCGTTTAAAGTTAAACTATAACCCTGACGAGCTTTATTTACTTTCAGAAACCAGTGTTGAAACCATCATTGAAGAGCTCGAGAAAAATAAAATTAAGTTTGCTGTTATTGACTCTATTCAAGCGGTTGTAACCGAAACGGCAAATGGTAGCCCAGGTTCCCCTTCGCAAGTAAAAAGTGCCGCCCAAGCATTGACTCAATACTGTAAGCAAAATGATGTAACCATGTTCATTATTGCTCATGTAAATAAAAATAACGAAATAGCAGGTCCTCAAACACTTGTACATATTGTCGATGCGCTTTTACACATAGACACCAATGATGGGCAAATTCGAACCCTTAGGGCAAATAAAAACCGCTTTGGTGATATAGATACCGTTGGCATTTTTAAAATGTGCGAACGTGGGATGTTAAGCGTTGATAACCCGAGCGAAATATTTTTATCGGGGTCTACAACTGACTCGCCAGGCTCTACAATTACCTGTATCCGTAAAGGTAATCGAAATTTACTACTTGAAATTCAATGTTTAACTACCGAAACCGAGGCGGAATTTCCGCAGCGTGTTTGCGTTGGTTTAAACATGAACCGCATAAAAATGCTGACTGGCATATTACGCAAACACACTAAAACCAAAATATTCCACGATACGTTTTTTAATATTGTGGGTGGCCTAAGAATAGATGAAACAGAAACTTGTATTGATTTAGCATTAGTAACCGCGTTACTTAGCAGCTTAAACGAATTTGTTGTGCCTCGTACCACGTGTATTATGGGTGAGCTTAGCTTAAATGGCGATGTACGCCCAATTGACAGTGGAGTACCACGTGTTAAAGAAGCGGCACAACATGGTTTTACAGAGATATATATTCCATTTCGTAATTACCATAAGTCGATGGAAGGGCTGGGCGCTAAAATTACCCCAGTTAAAACAGTACATGAGTTGCTTAGTTTAATTAATTAATACTTACGGGTGTTAATGTGTAATGTTACTCTTAATAAAACTCGGTTTACACAAAGAATAGAATAAGGAAATAACATGAAAAAGTTAGTAATAGTTGCAGCGATTGTAGCTGCGGGCGTTGGTGGCGTGAGCTATGCAAATTATGTAGCTACACAAGAAGTGCGTGCAGAAGTAGATAAGCAACTTGCTCTAGTAAGCGAGCAAACTGGCGCTACATTTAAATACGCTGGTTTATCGGCAAGTGTTATTTCAAAAAGCGTAGAAATAACAAACATGGAAGTAATAAGCCCTGAGGGCGACAATGTTGCTAATATTCAAAGCATTGAAATAACTGGTTACGAGCCAGATAAAATATCACCGCATACATCATTTGATGTAAAAAGCTTTCAGTTTGATAAAGGTTTTGTTTCAAAATTACCTGCTGATACAAACGAAATGCTCGCGTCGGCAAGTTACGACTTACATTCATCACTTGATTACGATGAAGAGTCTGGCAATAGTGATGTAGTCGTTAAGCTTGATGCAAAAGACATTGTTAGTTTTAATATGGATATGGGCTTGGCTAATTCAAAAGCATTAATGGATGCTTCATTGGCGATTAGTAAAGCGCAGCAAGAAGCGGGTAACCAGCCACTTACTTATGAGCAAGAGTTACAGCAGCAAACACTTGTTATGCAAGCAATGAGTAAGTTAGAGCCGCGCAATGTTAGCTTTGCCTTAAATAACCAAGGTAAGTTAAAAGACTTACTATCAAGTGAGCTTGAAAAGCAAGGCATGACGCTAGAGCAAATGGAAATGATGTTAGAGCAGCAGTTACAACAAGCTCCTGTAACTGAAAATATTGCAGAGGCTTTAACTAGCTTTGCTAAAGGTTTAAATTCATTCAGTGTGTCTGCAAAGCTACCTGAAGGTAAAACTATGATGGAAATTAACCAACAAGTTATGATGCTAGTAGGGCAACCTGAAGAGCTAGTTAAGTTTATTAACTTAGAAGTTAAAGGTGATTAAGCCTTAGTTTTGTATTAATAAAGGCGCCAATTGGCGCCTTTATTATTTTGTGTTGTTATAAGCAGTTAGTAACTCTGATTGCTAAAGCAGTTTGCTTTTATGATATTGGTGATTATTTGTTGTGATGGTTTTATTTTTTCCATCGCTAAAAACTCATCAGGCTGATGCGCTTGGTTAATTGAGCCTGGGCCCATTACGATTGTTTCACAACCGAGTTGCTGGATAAACGGCGCTTCAGTGCAATAATTTACCGCGACCGCTTTTTGCCCTGCTATTTTTTCAGCCATTTTAACTAAAGCACTGTCGGTGCTACCACTAAATGCCGGGATTGGTTCATGTAAATCAATAACGCTCACCGCATTTGGGTATTGCTGATTTATCTCTTTTGTTGCATCAAGCACTAATGCTTGTAGTTCTTGTACACTTAAACCTGGTAATGGGCGCATATCTATATGCATTTCACAGCAACCACAAATTCTATTCGCATTATCGCCACCATGAATATTACCTAAGTTTAATGTTGGATAAGGAATTTCAAAGTGATTTATTGAATACTTATGCTTTAATTGCTCTTTTAAGATCATCAATTTTGTAATCACTTTATGCATTACTTCAATGGCGTTAAGGCCACGTTCGGGATCTGAGCTATGCCCAGAGCGACCAACCACTCTTATTGCTGTACTCATATGGCCCTTGTGCATAAATACTGGCGTCATATCAGTAGGTTCGCCAATTATACAGCGTGCAGGTTTTAAATTAGGGTGCTTACATATTTGCTGTGCACCTGCCATAGTTGTTTCTTCATCGGCAGTGGCGAGTATTAAAATAGGTTGAGTTTGCTGCTTTTCATCAAGTTCACTAATCGCTTGTAATACAAAAGCAAAAAATCCTTTCATATCAATGCTTCCTAGCCCGTACAATTTATTGTCGAGTTCGGTAAGTTTAAACGGATTGTGGTTCCAGCGGCTGTCATCAAAAGGCACTGTATCAGTGTGGCCCGCAAGCATTAACCCGCCATCGCCTTTTCCACGCTTTGCTAATAAATTAAAGCGGCCTTTACCTCCTTCTAATTCAATAATTTCACACGTAAAACCGAGTGTTTCGCACCACCTCGCAAGGAGTTCAATTACGTTTTTATTGCTCATACACAAGCTGTCTTCAATTGCACTAATAGAAGGGGCTGCAATCAATTGTTGATACATAGAAATAAACGAAGGCAAAGGCATAAAAAAATCCAAAATTATTATTCAATTTAATTGCATAACAATATAAAAGTATTTATGATGAATATCAATTCACTTTTTAAGCATAAATATATTAAAGTAAAGCTATGAAAATAATGCGACGATAATCTACAAATTCATTAAATTAAGTCTTAATTTAGCGTCTTAGCTAGTTTAAGCGAACAACATATATATTTAGCAGTAAATTTTAAAATAACGAGTAATCAATGAATGTAGTTATTATTGGCGCAAGCGGTTATAGCGGCGCAGAGTTAGCAAGCTTAGTTGCTAATCATCCAAACCTTACCTTAACAGGCTGTTATGTATCTGAGGGTAGCTTAGATAAAAATAAATTACTAAGTGATTTATATCCAGAGCACCTTGGCTTACTAGATTGTCCTTTACTTCCTCTTAGTGCATCAGCTTTTGATGACATTCAAAGTGATGCTGACTATGTGTGTTTATGTACCGATCACAAAGTAAGTGTTGATTTAGCGCCTCAATTTTTAGCTATGGGTAAAAAAGTATTTGATTTATCTGGTGGCTATCGTCTAGCAAGTAATGATGATTACGTTACTTACTATGGTTTTGAGCATCAACACCCAGAGCTTTTAAATGAAGCGGCTTACGGTTTAGCTGAGTGGAACAGTGATGCTATCGCTAACGCAAAGCTAATTGCTGTTGCAGGCTGTTACCCAACAGCGGCGCTCAATGCACTTAAACCGCTTAAACAAGCAGGCTTATTGAGCGATCAAAGTATTATTATTAATGCCGTTTCGGGTGTTACGGGTGCCGGGCGTAAAGCGAGTGTAGGAACACATTTTTGTGAGGTATCGCTTGCACCTTATGGTTTGTTTAACCATCGCCACGGTCCTGAAATTGAACAACACCTTGGCCACAAAGTATTATTTACACCGCATCTAGGTAGCTTTCCGCGCGGTATTTTAGAAACTATTTATGTACAACTTAAGCCAGGCGTTACCAAGGAAAACGTTGCATCTGCTTATCAAGTGCTTGCTAACGAACCATTAATTCGTTTGTTAGGCGATAAAATACCGTCAATTAAAGGTGTTGCTAAGCAACCATTTGTTGATATTGGTTGGCAGCAACAAGGCACGCAGTTAATTGTAATGTCTGCCATTGATAACTTATTAAAAGGCGCTGCTGGACAAGCTTTGCAGTGTATTAATATTTCTATGAATTTAGATCACACTACGGGCTTAAAAGGAGCGTTTTAAATGAGTAAAAAAACGTGGGTTATTAAACTCGGTGGTGCAGTACTTAATACAGAAAATGCAGCAAAAGCGTTATTTGACGTGCTAAGCGAGCAAAAAAATGATGAGTTTGTCATTGTTCATGGCGGTGGTTCTTTAGTAGATACATGGCTAAAGCAAGCGGGTTTTGCTAGTGCTAAACACCAAGGTTTACGTATTAGTCCAGCAGAGCAAATGCCTTATATAGTGGGTGCGCTTGCAGGTTGCGCTAATAAACAATTAATGACTCAAGCTATAAGCGCAGGGCATAAGCCTGTCGGCTTAAGTCTTTTTGAGGCGGGTGTGACTGCAACCCAAAAATTAAAAGCGCTTTGCTTAGTGGGTAAATGTACAAGCAACGATGACTCTATTATTAACGATTTACTTAAAATTTCTCGTTTACCTATTGTTAGCTCTATCGGCTTTGATGAACAAGGCTTGTGGTACAACGTAAATGCAGATGAAGCTGCAGCGGCTATTGCCAGTAATTTAAATGCAGAACTAATTTTTATGACGGATGTAGAAGCGGTACTTGACGCAAATAAACAACCGTTACATCAACTTGACACAAAACACATTGATATTTTAATTACAGATGGAGTAATTTTGGGCGGGATGGAGGTCAAAGTTAAGACCAGCCTTCACGCTGCCCAACATTTACGACGCGGTGTGTATATTTCCAGCTGGCAAAAGCCAGAAAATTTAACTGCTCTGCTGCAAGGCGAGCATGTCGGAACAAAGATTACACCATAGGTTTATTATGTTTGAGAATTTTTTAACGGGTTTAGAATTAGACCAAGAAGGCGCACTTAATTTATTAAAGTTAGCGCAAGATATAAAAGCAAAGCCAGAAAAATACAGCCAAGTATTATCGGGTAAATCAATCGTAACATTGTTTGAAAAGCAAAGTTTACGTACACGTTTATCGTTTGATATAGGTATTAATCGCCTTGGTGGTCATGCTGTTTATTTAGATCAGCAAAATGGCGCTATGGGTGCACGTGAATCAATTAAAGATTTTGCACTTAATATTTCTACTTGGGCCGACGGTATTGTGGCGCGTGTAAATCAGCACAGCACATTAACCACGTTAGGTGAATATTCATCGGTACCTGTGGTAAATAGCTTGTGTGACTTGTACCACCCTTGCCAAGCACTTGCTGATTTTTTAACACTTCAAGAAGTACATGGCGATGTGAGTCAGCTTAAAGTAGCTTACTTAGGTGAGGGCAATAACGTGACTCATTCATTGATGTTACTTGCCGCAACGCTAGGTACTGACTTTGTTGCTGTAACACCAAAAGGGTGTTCGCCAGATTCACAAATACTTAAAAAAGCAGAGCAAATTGCAGCAATGAATGGCGCATCAGTCATGGTGAGCGATAGAGTTGAAGCTGCGGTTGGTGCAAACGTTGTATACGCAGATACATGGGTATCAATGGGTGATACAACGCCGCTTGAGCAAGTAAAAGAAAAATACATGCCTTATCAATTAAACCAGGCATTGCTAGATCAAACAGGTGCGACTACGGTATTACATTGCCAACCGGCACACCGTGAATTTGAAATTACCTCTGAGGTAATGGATGGTCCAGCATCAAAAATCATTCAACAAGCAGAGAATCGCATGCATGCGCAAAATGCTCTGCTAGTTACATTACTAAATCCAAATTTTGTTAAGGAACACCTATGAGTTCAATTAAAAAAGTCGTTTTAGCCTATTCTGGTGGTCTTGATACGTCGGCTATCGTGCCATGGTTAAAAGAAAACTACGGCTGTGAAGTAATCGCGTTTGTTGCCGATGTAGGTCAAGGCGCTGAAGAACTTGAAGGCGTAGAAGCTAAAGCAATTGCCTCTGGTGCATCTGAATGTTACGTAGTTGACTTAAAAGATGAAATGGTAAGTGATTACATTTACCCAACGCTTAAAACGGGCTCAATTTACGAAGGTACTTATTTATTAGGTACTTCTATGGCGCGCCCAATTATTGCTAAAGCACAAGTTGAAATTGCACGTAAAGTAGGTGCTGATGCACTTTCTCATGGTTGTACTGGTAAAGGTAATGACCAAGTTCGTTTTGAATCATGTTTTGCAGCACTAGCCCCTGATTTAAAAGTAATTGCGCCATGGCGTGAGTGGGACTTATCGAGCCGTGAATCATTACTTGATTACTTAGCAGAGCGTGACATTCCGTGTTCAGCATCTGCTACAAAAATTTATAGCCGTGATGCTAACGCATGGCATATTTCGCACGAAGGTGGTGAGCTTGAAGACCCATGGTGTCAACCAACTGAACAAGTATGGACTTGGACTAACTCTCCAGAGCAAGCACCAGATAAATCAGAACTAGTAACATTAAAAGTTGTTGAAGGCGAAGTGGTTGCTGTAAATGGCGTAGAGCTTAAACCTTACGATTGTTTAGTTAAATTAAACGATATTGCATCGCCTCATGGTGTTGGACGTGTTGATATTGTAGAAAATCGTTTAGTTGGCATGAAGTCACGCGGTTGTTATGAAACGCCAGGCGGCACAGTCATTATGGCAGCGCTTCAAGCCATTGACGAGCTAGTGCTTGATAAAGCAAGCCGTAAGTGGAAAGAAGTACTCGGTGGCGAGTTCTCGCATTTAGTATACGACGGCCGTTGGTTTACGCCTCTTAAAGATTCTATTTTAGCCGGTGCTGAAGCACTTTCTAAAGTGGCAACAGGTGAAGTGGTACTTAAGCTATACAAAGGCCAAGTAACTGCAGTTCAAAAGCAGTCACCAAATAGCTTATACAGCGAAGCATTTGCTACATTTGGCGAAGATGATGTGTACGACCAGTCACACGCTGAAGGCTTTATTCGTTTATTCTCGCTTTCAAGCAGAATTTCAGCACTCGCTAAAAAGTAATTTATTACGCCCCTTATAAAAGGGGCACTACAGGGTTTGGAGAGATTTCATGGCATTATGGGGCGGACGTTTTTCTACGGGTCCAGATGAGGCGTTTAAGCAATTTAACGACTCTCTTCCCTTTGACTACCAGTTAGCAGAGCAAGATATTATTGGCTCTGTGGCATGGGCTGGTGCACTTGAACAGGTAAGTGTACTTTCAAGTGACGAGCACACAAGATTAGTGGCTGCATTAAATGAGCTGCTTGAAGAAGTTAAAGCAGATCCACAAGCGGTAGCTACTTCAGGTGCAGAGGATATTCATTCACATGTTGAAGCAGCTCTAATTGAAAAAGTAGGTGATTTAGCTAAAAAATTACATACAGGCCGAAGCCGTAATGACCAAGTTGCCACCGACTTTAGATTATGGTGCCGTGATACGGCTGACCATTTACTAGATGCTATTGCACAGCTTAAAGGCGAGTTTGTAGCGCTTGCAGAGCGAGAGCTTGGCACAATATTACCAGGTTACACGCACTTACAGCGCGCACAACCAGTATTGTTTAGCCACTGGTGTATGGCGTATGTAGAGATGCTAGAGCGTGATGAAAGCCGCCTGCAAGATGCTAAAGCGCGCATGAATTTTTGCCCATTAGGCAGTGGTGCATTAGCAGGTACAGCTTATCCGATTGATCGCCAAGCATTAGCGCATGGACTAGGTTTTACAGCGGCTACAAAAAATAGCCTTGATGGCGTATCTGATCGTGATTTTGTGTTAGATCTTTTAAGTTGTGCGTCTATTTCGATGATTCACTTATCTCGTATGTCAGAGGATCTGATTTTTTATAATTCGGGTGAAGCCGGATTTATAGAGCTTGCTGATAACGTAACATCAGGTTCATCGCTCATGCCTCAGAAAAAAAATCCTGATGCACTCGAGCTTATTCGCGGTAAAACCGGACGTGTGTTTGGTGCATTTAGCGCTATGATGATGACGTTAAAAGCGCTGCCACTTGCATACAATAAAGATATGCAAGAAGACAAAGAAGGCCTGTTCGACGCTATGCCAACATGGCTTGCATGTATTCATATGGCGCAAGCATGTATTAAAGGCGTTAAAGTAAACGGTGATAAGACACTTGCTGCAGCAAAAGGAGGGCATGCAAACGCCACCGAACTTGCTGATTACTTAGTTGCTAAAGGTGTGCCATTTAGAGAAGGGCATCACATTGTAGGTGTACTTGTACAGCTTGCGATTAGCGAAGGTAAAACGCTTGAAGAGCTATCGCTTGAGCAGTACAAATCAGTAAACACTGTATTTGAAGACGATGTTTACCCAGTACTTGAAATTGATGCGTGTATAAAAGCACGTAAAGCCCTTGGTGGGACGTCTATTGAACAAGTAACTAATGCTGTTAAAGAAGCCAAAAAAAAACAGCAAATAACGGTACGTGATGCAAATTTAGATGATGTAGAAGCAATTGCCACACTTATACAGCATTGGGCAACGGTAGGTGAAAACCTGCCTCGTGCAAAAAGCGATATGGTGCACTCTATTAACGAGTTTGCAGTAACAGAAATAAATGGAAAAGTGTCGGGCTGTGCGTCGTTATACATTTACGATACCGGCCTTGCTGAAATACGCTCATTGGGTATAGACCCAAAAAGTAAAGTGTCGGGGCAGGGTAGACAGCTTGTAGATCATCTACTTACTAAAGCCAAAAAATTGGCACTTAACCGAGTTATTGTATTAACACGCGTACCAGATTTTTTTGAACAACAACGTTTTACTTTTTGTAGCAAAGACTCTTTGCCTGAAAAAGTAATGAAAGATTGTGAACTTTGCCTTCGTAAAGAAAATTGTGACGAAGTAGCAATGGAATATATTTTGAAGTTAAGTACACGTGCGGAGATCCCGTGTAAATACGTAGCTTAAACTCCCTGGATACAAAAAACGTACGGTTATCCCTGTGCGTTTTTTTATGTTTGTAGTAAACTGGTCGGAGCTGTTTGGTTTGATTATATAAATATGTTTTGAGTGAGTTTTAAGGTGTCAAAAAAAGTTGGCACATTGGTTGCTTTGTATAAAGTAGATAGCAAAATAGCTATCACTACTTTAAACAGGTGATGCATTTATCTACATAATAATGTGGTTAAAAGTTGCACCAAATATAATTAAAACTTTTATAAGGATCAATCACATGCAAGTTTCAGCTAATAGCCAAGTACAAATGCAAGCATACAACAAAACACAACAATTAAAGCCTGCAATGGAACAAACTGCTAGCCCTAAAACCCTGCAATCTGATACAGTAAGCTTCTCTCAAGAAGCGATGGCTGCTGCGAGTACTGATCTAGAACGTGGTGGTGTGATACTTTATCCCCCAAATAAACCAAAATAATTAATGAAGGTAATGAATGTTTTTAACTGAGTTTTTTGGTTTTTTTTCGCTATCAGCTTTTGCCTCGTGGGGTTTTTTGATGGCATTTTTTTTTAATGTTTTTGTTTTTTCATTAGGCATAAAAAGAAATACAACCTTATTGCTCAGTTCTTTCATTATGATGTTTTCTTATTCTACTTCAGACTATTTTTTCTCATGGTTATCAGTTGAAAGCTCACTTTATCTTGATTGGGCACTTTATGATTATGCTACTGTGGGTGCCTTATTATCAGTTTATTTACTATTAAAAAAAACAACTCCCTCATTTATGTATTTATTAATAGGCCTTATAGTTAATTCATTATTGAGTTTGTGTATGTACTTAGATATGTATGTTTACAATAACAGGGAACCTTGGTTTTTGTGGGATTTGTATACATTTTCAGTCAATATAATCGATCTTATAATGATTGTTATTTTGATTGTAGATAGAGACTTACTTGGTCTTCATAAGTTAAAAAACAAAACCCTCAGCTACTTCAAATCAAACGATACCGACAAAGTAACCTAGCTTAAATGTATGTTACTGAACCCCTAATGGTTTATATGCAAGCTTTCACTCAATGGGGCTTTTTAATGGCCTTCCTGTATTGTTTGGCCTCTACTATAAATAAAGAAAATAAGTCTCCTGTTTATTTATCTGCGCTTATGCTCTGCTCATATGTTTCTAGTGGTTATATAGACTTATTAGAAGGTTTATATTTAAACTCGGTGCTCTACGATTTTGTTACAATTTTAGCTTTGTTAATTTTAGAGTACTTTAAAGTACTTCACCGCTCTATAGCTTTTCACTTCATCATCTTTGCGTTAATAATAAATGCTGTGCTTACCTTAATATTACATTACGATCTATACGTCTTATATAACTATGAGCCTTGGTGGTATTGGAGTGTTTATTCTGTTGGCGTTAATATGTTCGATGTTTTAATGTTTCTGTCACTAGTATTCAATAAAAATACCATTTTTAAAAGAGGGGTTGCATTGAACTTTAAAAAGTTGAAAAATATTGAATGAACTTTTAATTAGCCCAACAGTTTCTCTGTACATAGGTGCATTTGTACAATGGGGATTTCTTATGGCTTTTTTGTACTCCCTTGCTCATTCGATTAATAAGCCTAATAAAGAAAGAGTGTATTTGTCTTTGGTTATGAGTGTTTCATATTCGTTTAGTATATTTACAAATATGGATACGGTAACTTATCTAGATTTTTTGTTTTCCGATATTTTAACTCTCCTAGTTATTATTTCCCTTAGGCGGCTCTGGCATGATGGTATTGCCTATTTATATATTATAACTGGTTTAGCTATAAACTCAGCTCTACACTTTCTCATGCACTACGACATCTATATATCAAATAACACAAGCTACTGGTTTTGGAATGCTTACGCGATAGGGGTCAACGCTGCTGATTTTATAATGGTAGCTATATTTTTTATAAACAAAGATTTTTTATACTTGATGAAATTTAAAAATGGTTTGATTACTAGTTTGAAAAGGACAGTTGATGGCTGACATACTTTGGGCTCTAGTAGATTTAGGATATAACGTAGCAATACTATTTACATGGTTCTTCCTAATCGCATTTTTATATAACCTATCAGCGAGTATTAATAAAAATGATAAAAGTAGAACGCATCTTTCATTTATAATGATGGTCTCATATATATCTAGTCTTTTCATGGATCCACTTATTGAAAATCCTCACCTAAATTACTTCTATTATGATCTTGCTACTATTAGCGCCCTGATACTTTGGCGATTTATATATAAAAAATTAGTACCAATTGCTTTCTCCTATTTAATTGTAGGCCTTTTTATTAATGCATGTTTATTTTTAGGTATGCACTACGATATTGAAATTGCAGGTACTCTTTACTATTGGTGGTTTTGGACTGTTTATATTTTTGGAATGTATTTTGTCGACTTTACAATGGCATTGGTATTAATCATCAATAAGGATTTTTTAGGCTTAAACAAGCTTTTAAGATGTGTTAGAAAGTTAAGTTTAGATCGCTGAGGCAGTAAAGCTCAACTTAAAAGAAGAGTGATTTTGTGCCTTTATTTGATGTTGCCGTAATATGTAAAGCGGTATAATAATTTTTTATCTAGTGTTGGAGTAAAATGGTTGAGCTACTTTTAAATACAAATATCTCTTTTTATATAGGTATTTTTGTACAATGGGGCTTTTTGATGGCTTTTTTATATTCTTTAGCAAGTTCGATAAATAGCGCAGATAAAAGCATTGTTTGGCTATCTTTCATCATGGCACTTTCTTACTCTTCTAGTATGTTTATTGATATGGACGCGATTACTTACTTCGATTTTTTCTTATTCGATATTATTACTCTATTTGTTATTATTTTATCTGGTTTTTTTATAAAGATTAGCAGCGTATACATTTATTTATTATTTGGTTTAGGTATAAACACCTCACTATTTTTTGCAATGTATATAGATAATGATGTTATGCACCATTATGAATTTTGGTGGTTCTGGTGGGTGTACATAGTAGGTATAAATTTTACAGATTTGACCATGGTTTTAATTTTCTTTATAGGTAAAGATGTTTTAAAACTTGCTTGGTTAGAAGGAAAGCTAAATAAAGTGTTTAATAAAAGGGCCTATTAGTAATGGATTTCAGTGCTAACAGGCCTTATTTATTATTAACTGGCACCACAGCCCAATTTAGTTTTTAGAGCTTTAACAATTACAGGGTCTACAAACTCGCTTACATCACCATTGTGGCAAGCTACTTCTTTAACGAGTGTTGATGAAATAAATGAATTTCGCTCTGCGGGTGTTAAAAATACACTTTCTAAGTCGGGGTTCAGGCGGCGGTTCATGTTAGCTAATTGAAATTCATAGTCAAAGTCAGATACCGCTCTAATACCGCGAATAAGCACATTAGCATTGTGATCGCGTGCAAGATCAGCCAATAAACCAGAAAAACCAATCACCTTAACATTATCTATGTGGCTTAAAATAGAGTTTGCAAGCTCAACACGTTCTTCAAGGTTAAAGCAGGGTTTTTTACTTGGGTTATTAGCAACCGCAACTAATACAGTATCAAACATTTTAGCTGCACGTTGAATAAGGTCTGTGTGCCCATTAGTTAGTGGATCAAAGGTGCCAGGGTAAATTGCAATAACTTTCATAATGTTCACTATTTATTATTTTAGCGCTAGTTTAACAGTGTTTATGCCACAAAGCAGCCTAGCTAAAAAAGCATATAAACACTTACTTTCTTTAAACAGGTCAGTCCATGGTGGGAGTGTTTTAATGATTCATATTTGTTTATACTGTTTACCTCTTTTGAGTGTAATGTAGCCTATAGATAATTTGAGTATTAGCATATGAATACCAAGGATAAAATAATACACACCAGTATTTTGTTGTTTAACGAAAATGGTGAGCGTGCAATAACGACAAATCATATTGCATCAAACTTAGGGATGAGCCCGGGTAATCTTTATTATCATTTTAAAAATAAAGAAGACATTATCCGTCATATTTTTGCGCTGTATCGCGATCATTTAAATACTCACTTTAAACCTATTAATAAAGATGATGATGCATTTAATCATTTAACGGCTTACCTAGATTCGTTATTTGAGCTGATGTGGCGCTATCATTTTTTTTACGATAATCTCGGGGATATTCTCTCTAGAGATGCTGATTTAAAACAAGCTTATATTGATTTTCAGTTAGAGTTGTTAGAGCAAGTTCGTAAAATTATTTTAGGACTTCGCGACAGTGAAATGATTGCTATTGATGAGCAAGATGTCATTGATTTAGCACATACACTAAAGTTAACGGTTAGTTTTTGGACGCCTTATATTAAAGCCCGTAGGCCAAGTGGTACGCTTGCTGAGCAAGATATATATCATGGCATTTTAAAAGTACTTACATTATTTAGAGCGTACAGTACCGATAAAAGCATTGATAAAATGAACCTGCTACGTGAAAAATATACTGAATTAGCGCAACAAGCCCCAACAGTAGTTTAATCGATAGTAATAGGCTGTTTCCTAGGCGCTGAATTTTTTGCTATAATCCCGCGCCAAATGCCTGGGAGCGCGAATTCCCGCAGTCTAAGAGTGAACTATGCTTAAATTTATCGTCAAACTACATCCTGAAATAGCCATTAAAAGCCGTTCAGTCCGTAAACGCTTTACTAAAGTGTTAGAAAATAACATTAAAATTGTATTGCGCCGTGTTGACGAAAAAGTACAAGTAAGAAATAACTGGGATAACATTTCAGTTGTTACAAAACTTGAAGACGCGCAAGTTCGCCTTGATTTTATCGATAGCCTTAAACGCATCCCTGGCATTGTTCAATTTATTGAAGTAACCGAAACACAATTCGAAACTCTTGATGATATTTATCAAAAAACCATCGCTTTAGTTGGTCATACTATTGTAGGTAAAACCTTTTGTGTTCGTGCTAAGCGCATAGGGCAACACGATTTTACCTCAACTGATTTAGAGCGTTATGTTGGTGGTGGATTAAATCAGCATATTGAAGGCGCAAGCGTAAAGCTTAGCCGCCCAGAAGTAACAATACGCCTAGAAGTAAAAGACGATAAAGCTTACATTGTTTCTCATACACATTTTGGTATGGCTGGTTTTCCTCTGCCAACTCAAGAAGATGTGCTTTCGCTTATGTCTGGTGGTTTTGACTCTGGCGTAGCAAGTTACCAAATGATTCGAAAAGGCGCACGCACGCACTTTTTATTCTTTAATCTAGGTGGCGCAGCGCACGAAATTGGCGTTAAGCAAGCAAGCTACTACTTATGGAAAAAATACAGCTCTACACATAAAGTTAAATTTGTAACGGTTGATTTTGAACCTGTTGTTGCTGAAATTTTAGAGAACGTTGAAAATAGCCAAATGGGTGTTGTACTTAAACGTATGATGATGCGCGCAGGGAGTGTGGTTGCACAAAAGTTAAACATTCAAGCACTTGTCACTGGCGAAAGTATTGGCCAAGTATCTAGTCAAACATTAGCGAATTTAAGCGTGATTGACCGTGTTACTGAAACGCTTATTATACGCCCGCTTATTCAACACGATAAGCAAGAAATTATTAATATTGCTCGTCAAATTGGTACGGCTGAAATGGCAGAAACAATGCCTGAATACTGTGGTGTTATTTCTAAAAAGCCAACGGTTAAAGCCAAAATAGACGTTATTCTTGGTGAAGAAGAAAAGTTCGACTTTGATGTACTTGATACCGTTGTAAATAACGCACGTATAATGGACGTGCGTGATATTGACGTTGAAGCCAAACAAGAACTTAAAGAAGCTGAATCGGTTGCTGATTTACCTGTAGGCTCTGTGGTAGTTGATATTCGCTCACCAGAGGAAGAAGAAGCTGCACCGCTTGCAATCGATGGTGTTGAAGTGGTTCATTTACCGTTCTTCCGTCTGGCGACTAAGTTTGGTGATTTACCAAAAGACACCGACTACTATTTATATTGTGACAGAGGCGTAATGAGCCAACTACAGGCACTTATGCTGCACGAACAAGGCTTTGAAACGGTAAAAGTTTACCGCCCATAAGGTTTGTCGTCTTAAAGTTAAGAATTTATATAAGCGTGGTTTATACCACGCTTTTTTTTGCCTGAATTTTGACAAACAACTCATCGTTGTAAGGTGTAGGAATACCGTGAAGTTTGCCTTGTTGGCTAATATAGCCACATATAGCTGATATTTCAGTTTCTCTGCAATGCGCGACGTCTTGCTGCATTGAAGAGTAATTGTCAGACGTTAATTCCATTATTTTATAAGCGGTATTAAGTGCTTTAATCAATGGGATATTAAGCCCTTGTACCTTTGCTATATTGCATGCTTCAGTGAGTGCATTAAAAATTATAGCATTGTACTTAGGTGCGCGTAACTCACCATTTTTTACATTACTTAAAGCGCTTAATGGGTTAATGGCAATATTTACGAGTAGTTTTTCAAAACGAAGCTGCTGAATGTTATTAGTAAACTTTAGGCTGGGTATTACTTTAAAAATATCAGCTATTGGCGCGCTATTTTGAAAAGCTAATTCATTACAAGCACCAATAACACTTTGTCCCTCACCAGTGTGCTGCACAATGTATTGGTTTGATTTAAAGCCCGCTATGCTCGTCGTTAAAAAGTAGAGTGCTTGGTGAGTGCTTAGCTGGCTATTTACCTCATCAACATTACCCATTCCGTTATGCGAAAGTACAACAGAGCAATGACTTGGTAGAAGAGGCTTTATTTGCGTAAATGCATCAAGTACTTGAAAGGCTTTAACGGTAAATAAAACAACATCAAATTCAGCCGCTTTATTTAGCTGATTTAATGCAATAAATTGTGCGTCAATTTTTTTAGATGCACCCTTACCTCGACTATAAAAGCGGGTATTTGTTGGGCTTTTGCGAGTTAAAACACTGACATTATGCGACGCACTTAGAAAATGACTAAGTAACAAGCCAATAGCACCATCGCCGACAATTAAAATATTAGCCATATGGGTTCTTTTTTCGAGGTGTAAAAATTACTCTAAGTAAAAAGTAGCTTGCGGCACCTGCAAAATCAGCAAAAAAATCACCGAGTGATGCTTGCCTATATGGAAGTGCGTCTTGCATTATTTCTATAGAGGCGCCATAACCTGCCAATAAAAGTATTTGCGCATATAAAGGAAGCTTAAACGCTTTATCCATTATTATGGCTAGTATAAAAAAAATCCCAAAATGGGCCACTTTATCAACATGAGGAAATAAATTTACAACGCCACCTTTTATTTCTTTGGCAAATAAAAAGGTAAAAGCTACTATGCTGATTAAAAAAATTGCTTGATAAACACGCCTTGTCACGACAAATCCTAAAATCGCTTAAAAAAGAGGCGCAAGTATATCAAACTAATTTAATATCGCACCTGAACAAGATGCAGAAAAATGTAAAGATTTATAATTTTAGCGTTATAATTGCCACATAAAATTAAGATTAAATAGTTAGGAGCAAACCAATGCCTTCATTTGATATTGTATCTGAAGTAGAAATGAACGAAGCTAAAAACGCAGTTGATAATGCAAATCGTGAGCTAGAGACTCGCTTTGACTTTAGAGGCGTTGATGCATCTATTGAGCTAAATGACAAAACAATTAAGCTTAAAGCTGAAGCAGACTCTCAGGTTATGCAATTATTTGATATTTTAGCTAACAAAATATCTAAGCGTGGTATGGATGTATCAAGCTTAGAGCTTCAAGATATTACCCGTGCAGGTAAAAATGTATTTCGTAACGTTGGCTTAAAGCAAGGTATCGAAAAGGACATGGCTAAAAAAGTAGTTAAAGCCATTAAAGACTCTAAAGTTAAAGTTCAAGCTGCTATCCAAGGCGAAGAAGTACGTGTAACGGGTAAAAAACGTGACGATCTTCAAGAGGCTATGCAAGTAGTGCGCAGTGCTGAGCTAGGTCAGCCTTTTCAGTTTAAAAATTTCCGCGATTAATCAATAAATAGTTTTAAATTAAGCATGCTTTAATCTGTTTATACTTACAGACAGATTGAAGCTACTTACTCTTTTTAAATATCTCACTATTATCCCTCTTTGCTGCCTAGATACTCCCGTATGTATTAATCTCCTTTTTGATATTTAAGCTATTATATTTAATCACATGCAATTAAGTACTTCACACTAGAAGGTATTAAAATGAAACGTCATCAATTATTTTTGTTATTTGTTTTGCTTACATTTACCAAACCAAGCTTATCAAAAACAGTTGATATTGATGTACTGGTTGAAGATGGCTACTTTCCCATTATTATTAATGCGCAAAAAAAACAGGGTTTTGCTCCTGAGTTTATTAAGATTTTAAACGGAGCACAGCAGGAGTTTAATTTCGTACTTAATTCTCTACCTGTAAAAAGGCTTGCTTTGTCAGTTGAAAAAAATAATTTTGATGTTTTATTTTTAATGGCACTGCAATGGATCCCACTATCAGCGCAAGAAAACATTGAAAAAACCGAATTTTATACCATTACCAAAAATGAGCTTTATACGCTTAAAGAAAATACAAATGAGCAAGCTTACTTTGACGACATTACGTCATTAACAAAGGTTGGGGTTCTGGGGTACTCGTATCAATTTGCTGGATTTAATACAGATGCCGAATTTTTAAGTGAGGAACATCAAGTAAGTTTAACCATTGATGAATTCAATGTTGTTAAAATGCTGCTATTAAAGCGCGCGGAAGTAGGCGTTTTAAATAATATTGCTTACCAATATTTTAAAAATCAAAATACTTTTAATATGGATTTACTCTATAAAAGTAACGTACCAGATGCCGTTTATAAAACGCACTTTTTAGTTAACTCTAAATCAAATAAGATCACTAGTAATAAAATGGATGAAATACTAAGCTTACCTACTGCACAAATACAACTTCAGAAGCTACTTGATAAATATGGCGTTTCTTCAAACTATACTAGCCCTTAACTGCATTTTAAAGGTTTTTAGCTGTATAGACGTCCATTGACATTTGTAAACAAAATACTCACAATAGCGACATATTTTCAAGGTGCTTGCTAGCCACTTCATGTAATGATTTTTTTAGCAGGATAATCGGGAAGTTGGTGCGTTTTCTGATGACTACAAGCCCAACACTGCCCCCGCAACGGTAAAGTATTGCATATTTTGATGTGCTTACTGAGTCCGGAGACCGGCCTTGATGCAATCTTACTTACTTAAATCTTTGCGGTGGGCAAAGGTAGGGGACATCATGTTAAACAAAACAACTTTAGGCGTTGCTATTTCTGCTGCGCTTTCATTTTCTGTGTCTGGCGCAGAGCAATCAATTGAAAAAATAACCGTTACAGCTAATAAATTTGAGCAATCAATCAATGACGTTTTAGCAAGTGTAAATGTTATTGAGCGTGCAGAAATAGAAGCAAGCAACGTACGCGATTTACCAACCTTATTAAGCACGCGAGTTGGTTTTCAGATTAATCCAAACGGTGGTTTTGGCCAAAATACAGGTGTGTCACTTCGTGGTACTGGCTCTGGCGATACGCTAATTTTGATTGACGGTGTACGTACAGGCTCAGCAACACTTGGTCAAAAAGCATTAAATAATGTCCCTTTAAATAGTATTGAACGCATTGAAATTATTAAGGGTTCTCGCGCGGCTGTTTACGGCTCTGATGCACTTGCTGGCGTAATTAACATTATAACGCGTGAATCAGATAACTTATCTGTGAGTGCTACGTTCGGTTCTGATTCTTACCAAAATTATCAAGTGGCAGGCTCTGTAAAATCAGGCGATATAACAACAGCATTTAATGCAGGCTTTGAAAAAACAGATAACTTTGATGCACTGCAAGGCGTAGCACCAGATGAAGATGGCTATGAAAATAAAAACCTTGGTTTTAAAGTAAATTATACTGATGCACACTACGGCGACTTTAAGTTATTAGGTCAATACAGTGAAGGCTATGCAGATTACGACAGTCGCTTTAGTCCAGCCACAAGTACTATGGAAACAGGTGATTTTAAAAACTATCAGCTTTCTGTAGGTTGGAGTAAAAACTACACTAACCAGTCGCACAGTATTGATATTGCTATTTCAACAGATGATTCTCACGATACCTCAGCATTTGGTGTAAATGATTTTATAACGAAACGTGTGCAATTTGATTATAACGGTCAATATATATTATCTGAAGAGCTTAATATTAGCGGTGGTGTTAACTGGTACAACGATGATGTATCGCACAGTTCAACGCAGTATGATATGCAAGAGCGTGATGTATTAGCAGTATTTGTTGGGGCTTATTACAATGCTGAAAAAGTGTTAGCTAATTTAACAATTCGCCAAGACGATGATGAACAGTTTGGTGATGAAACAACATATACAGCCGCTGCAGGTTATCATTTATCTGAAGACGCCACGTTCCGCATAAGCCAAAGCACTGGTTTTAAAGCACCTACATTTAACGATTTATACTTTCCGGCTTTTCCTGGTTTTCCACCTTCATCTAATCCTGATTTAGAGCCTGAGAAATCATTAAATCAAGAGATTGGGTTAAATGTAGATTTTGATATAGCAAGTATTGACGTTGCTATTTTTAGAAATGATATTGAAGATAAGATATCTTTAGATTCTAACTTCTTTCCTATCAACTTAAATGAAGCACGTTATGAGGGGGTTGAATTTAGCTTATCTCAGCAGTTTTTTGGTTTTGATAGCAACCTTAACTTTGCTTATTTAAGTGCAGAAGACGAAGAAACGGGCGCAGAGCTGCGCAATGTTGCTAAACGTACATTTAATTGGGAACTTGCAAAACAGTTTGGTGCGTTTGATGCGAGCTTAGACATGCAATACCGTAGCGACCGACAAGGTGCTGTGACGCGTTTAGGGTCATACACGCTTTGGAACTTAGCGGGTAATTATCAAGTAAATGAGCATATTGAAGTTTCGCTTCGTGTAGAAAACTTATTTGATAAAGAGTATAACGCTGTTGATTCAAATACTGATTTTACAACGGGTCAAGTGTATTACTACAACACTCCAGAGCGTCGCTTTTTTGCAGGCGCAAGCTACCAGTTTTAACGGTATTTATTAATATTAGAAAGCCCGACTTATGTCGGGCTTTTTAATGCGTAGCTAAGTTTAACTAATCAATTTAACTGCTCAAATTAGCTAGTCAGCTAAGAACTCTTTAAATACGGTTTCAAACTTATGTAATTTAGGTGCTATTAAAATACTACAGTAACCCTGCTGTGGGTTTTCGTTATAGTAATCTTGATGATAATGCTCTGCTGGATAATACGTAGTGGCAGGGCTGACTTCTGTCACAATTGACTCACTCACATGGCTTTGCAGTTGAGCTACCATTTCATTGGTTTGCTTTAGTTGAGCTTCGTCGTGATAGTAAACAACGCTTCTATATTGTGTGCCTATATCGTTACCTTGGCGATTCAATTGTGTAGCATCATGCAAAGTGAAAAACATTGCTAAAAGTGTTTCAAAGCTAACTACAGTAGTATCAAATTCAATTTTAACAACCTCAGCGTGCCCGGTTGTGCCAGAGCATACAGAATTATAGGTTGGGGTGTCGGTTTCGCCACCGGTATAGCCAGAACTCACATCTAATACGCCATTTACACGTCTAAATGCTGCATCTATACACCAAAAACAGCCGCCACCAAATGTTGCTACTTGCGTTGTTGAGCTCATAAGTATTCCTAAAATGTATATGGAGTTTAAAGGCGAGCATAAATTGTATGCGCCGCAACAACAAGGTTACGGCGCAATAAAGAGATTAGATCTCTTCGAAAGGCTTTTCAGCAGCTTGTTTATTCAGCTTTTGTTGTAAAAACTCAGGTGACTGTGTATTTTTCGATAGAGCATAATACGCAGCAGGTACAACAAAAAGAGTCAGCAGGGTAGATACAATAACCCCTGTAAACACAACTACACCAATTACCATACGGCTTTCAGCGCCGGGGCCTGAAGCAAAAACCAAGGGAACAGAGCTCATAACGGTTGTAAGTGAGGTCATTATTATTGGGCGAAGGCGCTGGGTAGCCGCTTGTAGTATTGCTTCACTAAACTCAACGCCTTTATCGCGTAATTGGTTAGTAAATTCTACAATCAAAATACCATTTTTAGCACTTAAGCCTATGAGCATAACAATACCTATTTGGCTGTAAATATTTAAGGTCAGTCCTGTAGCCCAAAGCCCAAACATAGCACCCATTAAACCAAGCGGTACGGTAAGCATAATGACAAATGGGTGCATAAAGCTTTCAAACTGCGCAGCAAGTACCAAGAAGGTAACGGTGAGTGCAAGTATAAATACGTAGGTCATCGCTGATGCGCCTTCGTAATAAAGCTGCGACTCACCTTTGTAATCTACTGCGCCATCTATATCGTTTTCTTGCGCGGCTACTTCGTTTAAAAAGTTAAGCGCTTGCTCAAGGGTATAACCGTCGGCTAAGTTGGCGCTTAAGGTAATTGCGCGCATACGGTTGAAGCGGTTTAAGCGCGATGCTGTTGCTTCTTCTTTTAAGCTGATAAGGCTATCAAGTGGAACTAGTTCACCGCTTCGTGATTTAAGGTATATATTTGAAATATCAGTAGGATTGGTAAAATCTTCTTTTGTCCCTTTTAAAATCACATCGTATTCTTCACCGCGGTCAATAAAGGTCGTAACACGGCGCTGGCCAAGCATTGTTTCTAGTGTACGGCCTACATCAGATACCGAAACGCCTAAATCGGCAGCTTTGTTTTTATCTATGCTGACTAAAAACTGCGGGAAGGTTTCTTTATAATCATGATCGATTCTTACTAAACCAGGGTTTTGTTCAGCACGCTTTATTATACGGTCACGCCAATCGGCAAGTTGTGCGTAATCATTACCTTGCAGTACAAACTCAATTGGGCGAGATGAACCACCACCACCAATACCACGGCGCATAATGGCAAATGCACGAACATCGGTAACTTCTTGCATTTTACCGCTTATTTCGTCCATTACTTCCCACGTTGAGCGTTTGCGTTTATCCCAATCGGCCATACCCACAATCGCAACACCGCCGCTGCCACCCCAGCCAGGCACTCGAACAAGTACGCGACTTAGCTCACCGGCTTGCGAGTAAGGCATTAAGCGCTCTTCAATTTTAGCCATATTAGCGGCGTTATTTTCGTAACTTGCGCCTTCTGGGCCGCTCATCATAATAAAGAACGTACCACGATCTTCTTTTGGCGTTAGCTCAGAAGGAACTTGTAAAAACAACGAGTAACTAACAAAGCCAGCTAATAATAAGCTCACCATTAAACCCCATTTACGGGTTATGTTGGTGGAGAGTGAATTACGGTAACTTACTTCAATTTTAGTAAACTGGCGGTCCATCCATTGGCTAAATTTATTTGGTTTGTCTGATACTTTAAGTACTTTAGAGCACAAGGCTGGTGCGAGAGTCAGTGCTGTAACACTTGAGAAAAATACGGCAGCACTTACCGCCATAGCAAACTCAGTAAATAATGCACCTATACGGCCATCCATAAATACTAATGGCACAAACACCGATATTAGTACAAGCGTGGTTGCTACTATAGCAAAACCTACTTCACGCGCGCCTCTAAATGCAGCTAGTAACGGCGGCTCACCCAGTTCAATACGGCGGTGAATGTTTTCAAGCATTACAATAGCATCATCTACTACTAAACCAATGGCCAGTACTAAGGCAAGTAAAGTTAGTAAGTTAATTGAGTAGCCCATTGCCAATAAAAACATAAAGCTACCAACAAGTGCGACCGGTACGGTGACCGCAGGAATAAGCGTTGCTCGTATATTGCCTAAAAACAAA
Source organism: Pseudoalteromonas sp. RB2-MNA-CIBAN-0110 (assembly GCF_040309305.1). Taxonomy (NCBI): domain Bacteria; kingdom Pseudomonadati; phylum Pseudomonadota; class Gammaproteobacteria; order Alteromonadales; family Pseudoalteromonadaceae; genus Pseudoalteromonas; species Pseudoalteromonas sp. RB2-MNA-CIBAN-0110. Next base: position 40,708 of record NZ_JBEOOQ010000007.1, read on the forward strand.
AATATAACGAGTACGACTAAACCCATAGAGATGGCAAGTGTGCTGTAAACTTCATTAATAGACTCTTTAATAAATACAGACGAATCGTAGCTGTCTTGAATTGTAGTACCTTCAGGTAGGTTTCGTTTGATTTTTTCAAGTTCGCTGCGTGCGTTATCTACTACGGTTAGTGTGTTTGCTTTAGCTTGTTTTACAATACCTAAGCCAATCATATTACGCCCGTTACCACGAAATAAGCTTTCGTCATCGGAAGCTTCTAAACGTACATCGGCAACTTCACCTAAACGTACTAAGTAACCTTCATCACCACGTTTAATTACCAGGTTTTTAAAATCGCGCTGATCTTTATAACTACGGGCAGTACGCACGGTAAAATCACGATCTATAGATTCTATTTCGCCGGCGGGTAGTTCAACGTTTTCTGTACGCAGTGTATTTTCAATATCGCTTGAGGTAATGCCACGTGCAGCCATTGCTTGGCGGTTTAGCCAAATTTTCATGGCGTATTGGCGCTCACCACCAATACGTACGTTAGATACACCATCTACTACGGCTAAGCGGTCAACAATAAAACGCTGCGCGTAATCAGATAACTGTAACGAGTCCATTGTTTCGCTGTTTAATACAAACCAGGCGATTGGGCTTTCATCACTATTTGATTTAGATACTTCTGGCGGGCGTACCTGATCGGGCAAACTATCAAGTGCACGTGCTACACGTTCGCGTACATCGTTAGATGCAGCATCTATGTCGCGGTTAATATCAAACTCAATGGTAATGTTTGAACGTCCATTACGACTCGATGAGTTAATACTTTTAATACCTTCAATACCTGAAATTCGATTTTCTATTATTTGCGTTATTTTGGTTTCTATAATTTCGGCAGAAGCACCTGTGTATTCAGTGCTGATATTTACAATCGGCGTTTCAATATCCGGGTATTCACGAAGTGGCAGCATAGTAAACGCAACCAGTCCAAAAGTAAGAAGCAGTAAATTAATTACAATGGCAAAAACGGGGCGCTTGACGCTAGTATCTGTAATTTTCACGTATTACCCCTTTACGCTTACTTTACTTCCAGAGCGAATTTTTATTAGCCCCTCAGTAACAATTTGCTCGCCATCAGTTAGGCCCTCGTCGATAGCAACCCAGCCATTATTTCTGCTAGCAACATGCACTTCAATTTTATTAGCTATCCCATCTTGAATTTGAAAAACAAAGTGTTTGTCTTGCAAAGGTATAACCGCTTTTTCTGGCACCATTAAAGCTTGGTTGCTGCTTAGCTCAAGTGCTGTATTTAGTAACATACCAGGGCGAAGTAATCCTGATTTATTGGCAAAACTTGCTGTAACTTCAACACTGCGAGTAACCGAATCAATACGCGAGCTAATATGCGTTACCTTGCCGTTAAATGTTTGTCCTGGGTAGGCATCGTTTTGCGTAAGCACTTTCATGCCCATATTTAATTGTGCTAAATATTTTTCAGGTACTTTAAAGTCAACTTTAATAATACTAATATCATCAAGTGTTGTGATTATTGTTGTATTACTTACGTAAGCACCTATTGATATTTCACGCTTACCTAACAGGCCTGAAAAGGGCGCACTAATAGTCATTTCGTTTAATTTAGTTTTAGCGCTTTCTAGTTGGGCCTCTGTTGCATCAACACGAGATAACTGCTCTTCAAGTAACGACTTTGCCGTTGATTGCGAGCGTGAAAGTTCGGTTAGGCGATCTAACTGGCGTTGTTCTTCACGTAAGTTAATGCCAAGCTCTTTAACGGCAAGCTGTTCTTGTTGGCTCTGTAACTGTACTAACTTTTGTCCTTTACTGGCTAAGTCGCCGTCTTTAAAATATATATCTGTGACATAATCGTTTTGCGCACTTTTTATATAGATTGCTTGGTTTGCACGCGCGCTACCGATCGCTTCTATCATCACTGCGTTTTCCTGAGAAGTAACAGTATGAGCTGTTACTTGAGTAGACATTTGTGATAAATCGGCCTGTTCGCCGTGGCTAGCGGGTAGATATAAATAAACGCTAAATATTAGAAGTAACGTAATAATAAATGGAAAAAGTGCTTTACCTGATTGTCTTGAGTACATTGATTTCATACCTGAAAATGAATTGTAAGTATTGTACGAAATAAGACCGGGAAAAGACGGTTATGTGTCTCATAAATTTGTGCGTTAAGCGTAAAAGTAAATAAGATTTATTCATTGTTCCTATTTTGTTGAGGAAAAAGCGGTAATGTATGAAATTTAAAACCACCTGTAACTTATGTATAACAACAAGAAAGGTCATAATTTGGGCTGTTATTATGTTTGTTTTTTATATGGTGTTTTACCAATATGGATAAACCTAACAATGTCATTAAGTTTCGGGCACAAGGTGCGCGAAACGCAATTGAAGTGCTTGTTGCAGGTGCAATTGGTTTAGTTTTTATTATGTTGTTTAATTTACTGAGGCCGGGTGAGATTAGCATACTTGAAATATTTTTAGTGAGCTTGTGTATTGCCGCTATTTTTATTGGATATTTAAAAACTCAAGAACCATATCATAGCCTTATATTAAATGAGTCTGAGCTCGTTTATTGCCATAAGTACGGAGCTTGGTGTATGCCTCATAGTAACTTTCATCACAGTGGTATACCCAAAGTAGAAGATGGCTTTGATTACTTAGAATTAAATGCGGTTGGTATAAAGGTAAACGACATAGATGACTTTTTAACAAGCATAGCGCCTCGCATTGCAGGGAAATTATTAATAGAGCAGCGTAATTTGTTTATGCAAGTTGTTCAAAAACATTGCAAAAATGGCAATTGCCCATCAGAATGGCTAATAGAAGATACACATTACACATCCCATAAAGGGATAAGCTATACTGGTCTTATAGCTATGTTTGCTAACAGGACTAAGCACCTTCAACTGTTAACCGGTTACGATTTATTATTACCAGCCAGTGTGTTAGATAGAGATATTTGGGCATTTAGTGCTAACTTAAATAAGTGGAAGCGCGAGCCTAGTCAGTTTATAGCGTCGCAAATTAATAATTAAGCTGCGACTGTAGGAAAGAAAAATGAGTCAAGAGAGAGCCTTTTTAAAAAGTGGTCGAAACACCATAATACATAAAGATAAAAAGCATGATTTAGTGATTGTAAACTCTGAAATTCATCCTAAAATTAAAGTGACTCAACATGGCTTAGAGCCATTTAAAGAAGAGTTACCTAAAAACCGCCGTGATGCAAAAGATCGCTATTTAGAAATAGTCTATGTTGGAAGCCCTGATGTATTTGGCGAAGAAAAACAATTACTATTTATTCAAGCTTTAGATGGGCGTGAATACAAAGTAGATTACAGTAAAATCGGTACGAAGTTGTTTGTACGCATTCATCAAGATACATATATGTAGTACTTTAATGGCATCTTTATTGCTAGTAATTACACTATAGTAATTATTTGACATAATAAGGTGCTGCGTATGAAAGCGTTTGCTTTAATCCCCCTCATTTCTTGCGGTTTGCTGAGTGCGTGTGGAGGCGGTGGCGGTGATAGCGATAATACAGTTGTAGAAACATCTGTTAATGCTGGAACCGATTTACAAATTATCGAAAAAACTGAATTTACCATCACAGCACAAGGTTCCCCCGCTGATGGTACGTTTTCATGGCAACAAGTTAGCGGCCCAAGCTTAGAAGGTTTTCCGCTTGATGGTGCTGAGCAAACATTGACAGCCCCTGACGTAAAAACTGATAGTGAAATAATCTTAAGAGTAAGCTATCAAAGCACCGGTAGTAGCGCTGTTAGTGACGACATTTCTATTTCAGTGAGCTCTAATAATCAACTTCCTCTTGCTGTTGTTACCCAAACATCTCCTGAAACACTTCCTTCTGTATACAAAGACACAGTGACTTTGAGCGCCCTTGAGTCGAGCGATCCTGATGATAATGGCCAAATTGATAGTTATTTGTGGCAACTGTTATCAGGTCCTGACTTAGATATTGCTAGCTTTAATGAGTCAACTCTTAGCTTCTCTCATCCATTACTAGAAAGTAACGTAAATTTATCTTGGCAGCTAACAGTCACTGATGATGAAGGCGGTGAGGCGAGTACTCAATATTCAATGACGCTTAATAAAACAAATGAACTAGTGGATGCAAATGCAGGCGCTGATCAAAATGTCGAAGAGTTTGAAGAAGTAACGCTTGATGCAACGAATAGCGAAACTGTCACCGATACCTATCAGTGTAAGTGGCAACAACTTACCGGTAATAGCGAAACATTAAGTAATAGCGACCAATGTACAACGACATTTTTTGCCTCTGATGTAGATACAGAATCCACGTTGAGCTTTGAAGTAACGGTAACCGACTCAAAAGGACGCACCGATACAGATTCTTTATTTGTTGATGTATCACCAAAAGCGCTTGGGCTTATAAACGATAGTGGTGTTGGTGAGTGCTATAACAACACCCAACGCATTAACTGTGAAAGCGATGACTTTCCAGCGCAAGATGCTGAACTTGGACGCGATAGCTATGCAAACCGCTTAGATAAGGTTGGTAAAGGTAATTTAGCGTTTGATTACACTAAACTTAATCAGTTTGCTGATGAAGTTGGTGATGATAGTAGTGACTTTACCTGTATACGCGATAATGTTACTGGACTTGTATGGGAAGTAAAAAGTGAATCCTCAGGAGTATTGCCAAATACAAGCTTGCGTGAGGGGGAAAATCATTACTTTTGGGATTTAGGCGATACTACTTTTACCGATACCAGTACAGCCAATTCAACTTGTCCGGATGATACGAGTTGTGGAGTACAAAGTTATATAAACGAAGTGAATAACTTAGATTTTTGTGGTGGTACAAATTGGCGGTTACCTACTTATACAGAGCTTTTAGGTTTAATTGATTATGGTAAGCAAGGGCAAAGCATATTAATTGATGAGGTGTTTTTCCCCAATATGCCAAGTGAAAGTGCATTAAGCCACTTACGTTATTGGACTTCACAAACCGCAGCCGATGGTACAAGTTTATCGCAAGCGTACATTATTGATATGAGTGATGGTAACGATCTTGCTTATCCAAAAGAAAATACCGCGTATGTTCGTTTAGTTAGAAGCCGTTAGGAGAAAATAATGAGATTTAAATTACTCTATGCACTAGCAACTATATGCTTGAGCTTTAATATTGCAGCGGCGCAAACGTGCTACGACGGTGCAGATACCACAACGCCGACAGATAGATTTACTATAAATACAGATGGCACAGTGTCAGATACCGAAACAGGCCTTATGTGGCAACGTTGTAGTTATGGGCAAATTTATAATACAGATACAAAACTTTGCGAAGGCTCTACACCTTCTCTTACTTGGCAAGAAGCACTACGCGGTGCTAAAAATGATACAACCGCAGATTACGATGATTGGCAAATGCCTAACATTAAAGAGTTGGCGAGTATTTTAGAGCACAGTTGCACCGAGCCGAGCATTAATGAAGAGGTGTTTTTTGGTACTAAGCTTCAAAACTATTGGTCAAATACATCGGGTGTGAGCACGATGAGCTCTGCATGGGTTTATCAATTTGATAGTGGGTTGAATAGCTTGCACGCCAAAACTAGTAATGTGTATTTACGGTTAGTTCGCTACGAAGAATAAAGTACTTACTAAGATTAGACAGATGAAAGTGCAGCCTTAAAACCGCTGCATTTTTTTGTTTTACATAAATTTACGTTATTTCAATAATAAAGCGCTTACAACGTTGTCACTTAGTGCGTTTTTTTGCCATTATAGGCCGTGATTTAATTACGAAGGAACATCACGGTGTATTTAAGCTATTTTGGCCTGAATGAAAAACCTTTTTCAATTTCGCCCAACCCTCATTACTTATTTTTAAGTGAACGACATAAAGAAGCCTTAGCACACCTTACCTATGGATTAGGTGAAGACGGTGGTTTTGTATTATTAACAGGCGAAGTAGGTACTGGTAAAACTACAATTACCCGCAGTATGTTAGAGCAGTTACCTGAAAACACGCAAGTAGCGATGATCCATAACCCAGCACTTTCAGAGCTAGAGTTATTGGCTAGTATTTGTGATGAGCTCAACATTAGTTACGATGCTAATAATGCGACGCTTAAAAGTCTTACCGATATTATAAAAAAGCACTTAGAGACCAATAATAAATCGGGTGGGCACACCATACTTATAATTGATGAAGCGCAGTTACTTGCCCCTAATGTGCTTGAACAATTACGCTTGCTAACAAATATAGAAACCGATCATAAAAAATTATTACAAATAGTATTGGTTGGTCAACCTGAGCTACAAGAGCTTTTAAAGCGCAATGAATTAAGGCAACTCGCCCAGAGAATAACAGCTCGTTACCATTTATTACCACTTACGCAAGGCCAAACAGTTGCTTACATAAAGCATCGGTTACATGTTGCAGGATGTGATAAAGGAATTTTTTCGATGGATGCCATGCAAGCTGTTCATCAATTAACCGGTGGTGTGCCACGATTAATGAACTTGGTATGTGAGCGAGCTTTGGTAGGCACTTTTGCAAAGCAGCAGTTGATAGTTGATAGCGATATAATAAAAAAATCAGCACATGAGTCATTACCCATGGATTTTGTAGCGCCAGTTAATGAGGCCAACAAAGCAACGTCATTTGTACCATATAGCCTTGCATTCGTTGCTTTATTTGCCGTAGGCATTGGGCTTTCATTTATTTTATAGTTAGGTAAGTTATGTCTTATTTATTAGATGCGCTAAAGCAGTCGCAGCAATCAGATATGAGTGCTGAGCAATACGACTTACAATCAGAGCAGTTAAAGCAACAGCAAGCACTAAAGCGTTATAGACGATTAGCGTTAGTATTTGGTACAAGCTTAGCTGCTTTTATTGCTGTAGCTGGTGGGTTTACTACGGGTAAGTGGTTTCAAGGTACTACTTTATTAAACACATCGGAACCCGCTGTAATTAAGGTGGTTGAAAGCGAAAAATCGTCACCTAAAGAACAAGTTAAAGAGGTAGATGCCGCAGTTGAAAAGCAGCAAATAGCTAAGTTAGAACCCGCTAAAATAGCTCCAAATAATACTGCAACGATTGAAGGGCAACTTGTACATGTGCAAACACCTAATGGTGTACAGCAAATGTTATTAACGCCTAATGGGCAATATATTCCTATGCCATCGAGTCCGGTCACGAGCGCAACGGGTTATAATCAGCAGAACGTGCAACAAGTAATGCCAGTTCAAAATTATAATCAGCCAGTATTTAATCCACAAAATAATTACAATCCAAATAATACACAGAACGCTTCGGTATTTGGGCAAAGTCAAAATACAGCATCAGCTCAACTAGATATGAGTAAATATAAAGTACTAGGTAAGCCAATTAATGGTAACAACCAATCTCAACAGATGAGCGATCCTGAGCTTGATGAGGTGCCTACAACACTTAAAAATGCGTTTGCGCAAGCTATACAAGACGTCGAAAAAAATCAGGATTATGAAGTGACCCATGCATCAAAAACGTCATCACGTGTTGAGCCTGTAGAATTACTACCAGATGGTTTGCAATCAATGTTGCCTAGTATTAAATATCAAGCGCATATTTATTCATCGAGTGCTGACAAACGTTGGATCAAGCTAAATGGCCGAGAGTTACATGAAGGAGAGAGCATAGGTGCTTTAACTGTAAGAGAGATTACACCTGAGCAAAGTGTACTTGATTTTGATGGTTATGAGTTTAGCTTAAAGGCTTTGCAAGACTGGCCGCAGTAAACGCTTAGCTATTATGTTGAGAGCTCGGTAGAATGTTGAGCTCTCAATATTGCTTAAGGTAATATTGAGTTTTTATAAAAGCGTTCTAAATCAATATTATATTCTTTAGGTTTCACCGCTGATTCAAGGGTATCTAAGGTTTTTTTATTAGATAAATCGATATCTTTTATCTCTGTATAGCGACTATGTTTGGCGCTGTAAAATGTTTTAACGATAGGTTTTAGTGGTGTACTGGGATTACTCTCGGTCACTAAACCAACTTTTTGACTCGATAATCTGACGAGCGTTCCTACCGGATGAATACCAATACATTGAATAAACTTATTAAGCAGCACGGGATCGAAGCTATCTGGGCATCCGTCTTTTAGTATTTTAAAGGCTTTTATTGGCTCCATGCCTGTTTTGTAAACACGTTCTGCGGTAAGTGCATCATACACATCTACAATTGATGCCATACGTACGTACTGACTTATTTCGTCGCCCTTTTTACCAAACGGGTAGCCTTTACCATCAAGCCTTTCATGATGCATACCTGCAATATCAACCGCGATACCCGTTAAGCCAGACTCTTCTAATATTTCTTTACTGAAAAGCGAGTGCATTTTCATTATTTTAAATTCATCATCGGTAAAGCGACCCGGCTTATTGAGTATTTCATCAGGGATTTTTATCTTACCAATGTCGTGTAAAAGTGCGCCGGTAGTCAGTTCAACGATAATGTTTTTTTCTATACCTAAATGCTTAGCGAAAATCCCCATTAATATCGATACATTAATAGAGTGCTCAAGTAGGTAAGCATCTTTTTGGCGCATTTGGGTAAGGCAGGCTAGGGCATCTTGGTTTCTAAAAACAGAGTCCATAAAGCCACTTGCCAGCTCTTTGAACGGTGCAATATCTATATCGCGGCCTGCTTTAATATCTTTAAATGCTTTTATTTGCAGTGTTTTAGCTTCGTCATACAGTTTTTTTGCCTTTCCCATTTCTTGTTCGGCACTGTGTGTTTTTTGCCAAGGGTCACGCTTTATTTTTGTTGCAGGTACAGCAATAGGAGCTTTTTCAGGGACTGATTCAATGAGGGTTTTATCAGGGTCGATTTCTACTTCTAAAATACCTGCTTTTATTAGGTTATTAATACCAGCCTGAGTTTTAACCCAGCCTTGATTTTTAATTTTAATACTGCCAGTTTGTCTAGTAACGCTTTGCACAAACATACCAGGCAATAACTGACCTACAGGAATTATTTTCAAATTTATTACTTCTATTGTTAATCTTTCATTAAGCTAACAAATATATACGTTACTACCTAATAAAAAAGGCACTTTTCAGTGCCTTTTTTATTTTTTAGTTAAAAAGCATTAGCTTAATTATTCATCATCTTCAACAAGCGTCATTAGTGATGTGTTACCACCTGATGCTGTTGTATCAATACTGATTGTTTTTTCAGTAATAAGACGTTTGATTAATGTATCGTAATACTCAGAGCTAATTACTGGTAAAATAGCACCTTTACGCTGTGCAAGCTGTTGACTAAAGTAGCCCAAGCGAGATGAGCGAGCAGCAACTACCGCACCGGCTAAATGAGGGTGCGCCAAAATAGCTTGTAACTGGTTAGGTTTAGCTACTTGGAAAACACCTTCAGCAACACCTGTAGAGATAAATTTATCTTTAAAGGCAACGGCTTCATCATAAAACAGCTCAGACGCTACAGTAATTACCGTATTACCTGCGGCAATAGCAGTGATGATAGACAATGCCCAGAAGTTAAATGATGTGCTCTTATCTGCATAACACACTACACAACCACGTGCTTCTAGATGAAGTGTATTAGACTCACCCGTTGGCCCAGGCAGGGTAGTAAACTTACGCATGTGCTTTTCAAGGCGGTTAAGCTGTGCACGTGCTTCTGATAATGTTAATGCTAAGTCGTCTGCTAAATCGTCGATAATTTCTACCGTCGCGATTTTAGCAAGCAACTGACGTACAGCCGAAACACGGTCGTTTAGTGGTGTTGCACGCCAGATTTTTTCATCGCGCATTGAGTTGGCCATTAGCTTTTTAACTTGCTCATTCGCACCGCTGTAGTGGTGTAAATCAAGTTCGTCAGGCGTTAGGTTAGTCATTTGTACGTTATCTGGTGATGCTTTTTCTTTTACTAAACGTTGTAGGTAGTTAGGGCCACCGGCTTTAGGGCCAGTACCTGATAAACCACGGCCACCAAACGGTTGCACACCAACAATGGCACCAATCATGTTTCGGTTAATGTAAACATTACCCGCACGTGACATTTTAGCAAGGTACTCACAGCGCTCTTCAATACGTGAGTGAACACCCATTGTCAGACCATAGCCCGTGTTATTTATTTGATCCATCACATCATCAAGTTCATTCGATTTAAAGCGAACAATATGAACACACGGGCCAAATACTTCACGTTTAAGTACTGATAAGTCTTTAATTTCGTATAAACGAGGAGCAAAAAAGTATGCGCCATTTTGAGTATTATCAGGAATTTTACATTCGTAATGAAGTATAGAATTACCTTTTAAGTACTCAACGTGTTCATTTAAGTTTTTAAGTGCTTTTTCATCAATTACAGGGCCAACATCAGTTGATAGTAACGATGGATCGCCAATGTGTAACTCAGCTAGAGCGCCTTTAAGCATTTCGATAATGCCATCTGCTACGTCATCTTGAATGAATAAAACACGAAGAGCAGAACAACGTTGGCCAGCACTTTGAAAACCAGAACTGATCACATCGTCAACTACTTGCTCAGGAAGCGCCGTTGAGTCAACAATCATACAGTTTTGGCCACCTGTTTCTGCAATTAACGGTACTTGAATATCGTTACGTGCAGCAAGTGTTTGAGAAATTAATGTGCCTGTTTCAGTAGAACCTGTAAACATAACCGCTTGAATGCGCTCATCTGGAACAATTGTTTTACCTACTTCTGAGCCGCGAGCGATAACAGGTTGAACAACGTGCTCAGGTAAACCAACAGATAGCATTAGTTCAATGGCACGAAGGGCGATTAAACTTGTTTGCTCAGCAGGCTTGGCAATTACAGTGTTACCTGTAACAATCGCAGCAGCAACTTGACCTAAGAATATTGCAAGCGGGAAGTTCCACGGGCTAATACATAAAATAACGCCACGGGCTTCGAAACGCTCATCTTTAGATAACTCTTCAGCGCGCGCTGCGTAGTAACGACAAAAATCAACCGCTTCACGTACTTCATCAATACCATCTTGCGCTACTTTACCGGCTTCTTTAATACAGATAGCGACTAGTTCATCATGATGACGCTCTAAAATGTCAGCAACGCGGCGCAGTAAATTAGCACGCTCTTTTACTGGTGTTTGTGACCATGATTCAAGTGCCGCTTCAGCGTTAGCCAGTAATACTTTCATCTCTTCGCCAGTTTGCAATTTAACGTGGCCGATGATTTCTTTGTGATTTGCTGGGTTTTTAACAGCCAATGAGCCTTCTGGTACTTGGCTTTGCTCAATTAAGTGCTCGTTAAACCATGTTTCAAGATTCTCTTTGAAAGGGGTAATAACGTTAATATCGGTTAAATCCATGCCTTTAGAGTTAGCACGTTCTTCACCGTATAAATCAATTGGCATTTTGATTTGCGTATTGTACTTGTTACGCAGGCCTTGCAGTGTTTCTACAGGGTCTGGTAGTAATGATTCAACAGGTTTTGTTGTATCTACAATCGCGTTTACAAATGATGAGTTAGCACCATTTTCTAACAAACGACGAACAAGGTAAGCAAGTAGGTCTTCGTGTTGACCAACCGGTGCATATACACGACATTGAATTTTTTCTTCGTTAACGATTTGGTCGAATAATGATTCACCCATACCGTGCAAACGTTGAAATTCAAAACCGGTGTTGTCGCCTTTCGCTACTTCTAAAATAGTCGCGGCAGTGTAAGCGTTGTGCGTTGCAAATTGTGGATAAAGTACGTCGCGCGCTTCAAGCATTTTAATTGCACATGCTTTGTAAGAAACATCGGTTGTTGCTTTACGAGTAAATACAGGGAAATGCTCTAAACCATCTTGTTGTGTGGTTTTGATTTCAGTATCCCAGTACGCGCCCTTAACTAAACGTACCATCATTTTACGACCAACACGGGTTGCAAGGTCTGTTAGCCATTCAATTACAAAAATAGCGCGTTTTTGATACGCTTGAACCGCTAAGCCAAATCCTTGCCAATCACCAAGATCTTCATCACTAAATACCGCTTCAATGACATCTAATGAAATATCTAAACGGTCAGCTTCTTCAGCATCAACGGTAAAGCCGATATCGTATTTCTTAGCAGCAAGCGCAAGCTCTTTTAACTTTGGTACAATTTCTTCCATCACACGGTCTTTATGAGTGAACTCATAACGTGGATGAATAGCAGAAAGCTTAACTGAAATACCAGGGCTCTTAATTGGACCACGACCATTTGCCGCTTTACCAATCGAGTGTATAGCATTCATGTAGCTGTCAAAGTAACGCTTCGCATCTTTCATTGTGCGCGCGCCTTCGCCTAGCATATCGTAAGAATATACATAACCTTTTTGCTCTGTATCGGCAGCACGTTCAATTGCTTCGTCAATGGTACGACCCATAACGAATTGCTTACCCATAATTTTCATAGCAAAATTTACAGACTTACGAATAACTGGCTCACCTAAACGACCAATAGTCTTTTTAAGCATGCCGAACTGTTGTTCTTTCGTTTTGTCTGTGTAGTTAACCATTTTACCGGTAACTAATAATCCCCAAGAAGACGCGTTTACGAATAAAGAATCGCTGCTGCCCAAATGAGAGCTCCAATCACCTTTCGCTAACTTGTCACGAATCAGTACATCTTGAGTTGCTTTGTCTGGTACGCGAAGCAGCGCTTCGGCCAAACACATTAATACAACGCCTTCTTCACTAGAGAGTGAAAATTCATTTAAAAGCGCATCAACACCGCCTTGCCCATCTTGCTCTTTACGAATGTTTAAAACAATCTGGCGGGCTCTTTCCCAGGCACGACTTCGTGCTTTTACGCCTACTTCTGCAAGCGGTAAAATATGATCAATAACCGCATTTTCATCTATGCGGTAGAAGTCACGGATTCTTTGTCTAATAGGACAAATCGTTGTTAAATCGCCGTTGAATAACATAAGCAACCCTCAGGAGTGTTAAGAATTAAAGTAAAATTAATTACCAATAAATTACCAGTGATATTGTGAGTGCATTCTAATTAAATTTCAGCAGAATATGCTGGTTAAATTTCGCGTTTTACGATAATTTACAGGGCATAAATTTAACTTATCCGCATAAAATTCTGTTATGACAATTCCAAATAGATTACGCATGCTAGATCGTATTGATTTAGCCATACTAGACGTTCTACAAAAGAACGGCAGAATTTCAAATGTTAACCTCGCAAAACAGGTTAATTTGAGTGCAAGCCCGTGTCTTGATCGTGTAAAACGATTAGAGCAAGAAGGCTATATCGAAGGCTACTACGCTAAGCTTAGCGAAGCAAAGCTTAATCAAAGCTTAGTAGCACATGTTCAAGTGTCGCTTGTTGCTTCAAATACAGCAGTATTTAAGGTATTTAGAGAGCATATACTAAGAATACAACAAGTCGTTGAATGCGACATGGTGGCAGGCGGTTATGATTATTTATTAAAAATCCGCGTGTCTAATATGGAAGAATATAGACAAGTTCTTGGCGACTTAGTCGATATTCCCGGCGTGGGCACTCATCATACTTATATGGTGATCGAAAAGATTAAAAAAGACGAAGGGCTGCTAATCGACATTTAAGCTTTTCTCAAGTAATAAAAAACCGCAATTGCGGTTTTTTATTTTAGTAGATAAAGGCTATACCAAATAGTTAGTACATCACCTTATACATAATTTATTACGACCTTCCGACTTCGCTCTATATAAAGCCGTATCAGCCGCGCATATTAATGCCTCAGATGTTCTGTACTGATTATCGTATTCACACGCTAAACCCTGGCTTACACTTATCTTTACATTCGCTGGCAAACCAATATCTCTAAAATTAATGTTGAGTATTTTTTCTTGAATACGTTTTGCGATCATTTCTGCATTTGAGACATGTGAGCGGGGTAATACAACAGCAAACTCCTCACCACCATAGCGTGCTACTAAACTATCTTTTGAGGGGAGGCAGTCTTCAATTGTTTGAGCTACTTTTTGCAAACATTTATCACCCTTTACATGACCAAAATTATCATTAAACAGTTTAAAAAAATCAATATCGATCAAGATAAAACTCAAAGGCTGTTTGTCTACTATGCATTCTTGCCAATTTTTAATAATCGCCTTCTCTAAAGTGCAGCGATTAGCGACGCCTGTAAGGTGATCTATTTTGGCTATGTTTTCGAGTACTTTATACTTTTTAACATGCCTAGAAATATCATGCATAATACAAATAAATAGAGGAGTATTGTTTGTGGTTGATGCGGGTATACAAGAAATTGAGAGCTCTATATCTAAACAGTTACCATTGTTTTTTATTATTTTAACTTCTTTTGGGCCATGATTGAGTGGTGTTTGATAGTTGTTTTTCCAACTTTCAAACATGTATTGATAGTCATCGCGATACTGTTCTTGTAAACAATCTTGCCATTTTTTACCTATTAATGAGTCAGACGTAACATTAAAAAAACGAGCTGCAACGGGATTTACTGATTCAAACACTCCATCTGCATTAACAATAAAAATAGCATCGGCCATGACATTAGTGACATTAATAATTGCGCTTATTTTTTCATTGTTAACGGTATTAGAAATGCTGCTGATTAATGCAGATACAGCGTTGTCGGTGTTGTTTGCTCTGCTATTTTCATTATTGTTAGACATGGTGTTGCTCATTTTTATTGTTAATGAAACTTTATGTCTAAGAGTTTATTTAATTTATGGTTTTTAAACCTTTCGGTAACCTTCTGATTTAAGTTGTTGTTATTTAATGTTTATTTAGGGGCGTTTTTAAAAAAATTGCACTGCAATTAATAGGCCTGTGCAATTTAAAAAGAAGCGTTGCTAATTAGAGTTCTTTTTCATTCTTAACTTGAGGATCGGCGCTTTCATATTTTTTGCCATTACACTCAACGTTAAAGATTAAGCATACAGATCCATTATTTTCGTCTGTGTCGGTAATGATAATTGTGTGGCCGTTATCACTTACTTTATAGCTGAAGTTTTGGGTGCATGGTTTTTGTGTGTCGATATCGGTGATAGTAGCGCCAGTAAATACGAAACCGTTTTGAATTGTGGCGTCGTCTAAATTGTAGTTGCCAGCGGTTTCGGTACTTACAACACCACCGCCAGTAGCGGGTTCGCCATTTTTTGTATAGCTAAAAATAGCTTCACCGTTGTTGAGTTTAATATTTACTTGAAAGTCGACATTTTCTAGGGTGTTATTCATATCATTTCCTTTATGAGTAATTATAGTTGGAAGTTCGTAATGCCTAATTTAACTAGGCTTGCTTTTATTTCTGATATCTCGTCTTCTCTGTTTAAACAGGTATAAGCTTGTACTAGTGGGTATGTTATTTTTACGCTCTGACTTATTTTTGCAGCTTCAGAAATAGCTTTGATAGCATTTAAGCAAAATTGCTCTCGCTGTTTATTAGTTGTAGCTAAGTTTGCTTTGATTAAGTTTATTCTTGTATGTACTAAGTAATCACCAGTTCTAGTTAGGTTGGCTAATTGATGTGTGTAGTTTTCATTATTCTCAAGCTCAGTTAATAACTCCTGCGCTTTGAGTGGTGATTGTCTATTTATAAAATATTGAATCAGTGTAATTTGTGTATTAATAGTGCTGGTATTTTTAAAATTTTGAGATTTTAAAAAATTAATTATTTTTTCAATTGTTGAGTCAGTAGCTTCATCAGTAGATAGCATTAGTGAATGTGCTAAAGAGCGATAATACATAAGCTGAAATTTATTGTTTTTTGGATCTTGTACTAAAGCTTCATTGATAACTTGATTAGCCAAGCTGGCTTTTTTATGAGCCATCCGTTTATCACTCAAATAGCTCAGTAAATAACTTTGTTGCATATATAGGTTTGCTGACGTGTAAAAAAGGCTTGCGTCACGAGGGTAGTTAGCAATCAATTTTGTGATTACCTCAACTGCACCTTCCAATATATTAACTGCTTCATTAAAGTTACTTAGCTTCTCTTCTGTTTTTGCAAGCCAACTAATCGTATCGGATTTATCTCGAAGTAAATTTTTGTTATTCGGTTTTAGTTCAAGCGCTTTATTTTTAAGTAAAAGCGACTCTGTAAAGTTCTTTTTTGCAGCGCTGTAGTCAGACTTTTCTATGTATAAAGAACCTAAAGAATTAGATGAATACGACAATTCCATAATGGAGTTAAAATCATTGGCTGCCAGCGCATACATTTTTTTACTGTAAGCGTGGTATTTTTTAAACATTTGCTCAGTAGCTTGATGATCATTTTGATCATAAGCTAATTGACCAAGCCAAAAGGCATTGGCACCCGCAAGCGTGAGTAGCTCTAAGTTGTTAGGCTGTATTTTTAATAATGCCTCAAGGCGGGTGCGGGCGTTTTCAAAGGCGGTAAAGGCTTCATCGGTTTTACCTCGGGAATAAGCTACTTCACCCATTGCTTCGAGGGTTTGTGCGTACTGAAAACGGTTGTTAAATTGTGCTTTATTATCGCTAAAGCTAAAAAGTGAACTTGAATCGTCAGTTTGATCAGTAAAATACTCAAGTGCTTTATTACTAATACCATCAAGTAAGTCCATGCGTTCAACGCTACGTAATTTATCGGCAAAGTCACCCACCATAAACCCTAGTAAGCTTTCGGCCTCAAGCTGTTTCTTTTGCGCATGTTGTTGGGCCTTAAAACTAGTAAAGCTCATTAATAACGCGGTAAATGTAAGTAAGCACAATAAAGCAACGGTCACTCGTTTTACTCTTATTTTTGTTTTTGTTTTTTTAATAGAGCTTTTGATAAGAGTGTGCTCGTTATCATCTAATTTAAACAGTTTGTCGTTTAGTAATAGCTGCGCTTCTTGTAGCGGTTTACCTGGCGCTAGGAGGTAAGCACTACTTTTACCTTCATCTATCCAATTTTGCGCTTGGTGTTGTAAACGACTTTTTATTGCTAAGGCATCTTTATGGTCATTAATCCATTGTTTTGCGCGCGGCCATTGACGTAATAATGCCTCGTGAGCAAGGCTAAAACAGGCTTCTTGGTTTTGTAAATGCGATACAAATAAACGGCTATCGACCATGGCTTGCACAAGCTCTTTTTGGCTTGTGTTCGTTAATATTTGCCAGCGGGCAGCGCGGCTCGTAATGGTTTTACCATCTGGATTTAAAGTGATCAGCTGTGATAATACGCTTTTTAGTTGCTGTTGTTGCTCGTTGCTGAGGTCAATAAATATATCTTCTGCTTTTTTGCCTATGGCTCCCTCAATACCCCCGAGTTTTGTGTAAACACTGTGCAGTAGCTCGTTATTATCACTGCGCTGTAAGTACAGCTCTTGCAATGTGTATTGCAGCATGGGCAGTGCGTCAGGGTTATTGGCTGTATCGGCGCACAATATTTCATCCAGTGGTGTTTGGGTTTGTGGGTCATTGGAGAACGTTAAATTAGCGGTTAGCGCTGGCAGGCGAATAATTTGTTGAAGCTCTTGGCGATTTGGCGGTGTTAAATCGTAGTGCGCGCCATGAGCTTTGCCTGCCATTAGACTTGGTTGTTCAACAACTAAAGGGTAAAAGTCGTTACGACACGCACTAAATACAATCACAGTTTTAGAGGTTGCTAAGCGCTCAATAACCGATAAAAAATGGCTGCGCGTTTCGCTACTAAATATAGGAGAAGAAAGCAGTACTTCTAAGCGGTCAATAAATAAAAATAACTGTGGTGTTTTAAGTTGTGTAGAGGCTTTGCTAAGTGCAATTTGTATGGCGTTGATTACGCCATCGATTGCCAATTCTAGTTGCTCTGCCAGTGTTTGCGCGCTTAATCCTTCAAATACAGGAAGGCCATTTATATCCCAATCAAGCAATGCAGAAGCTAAATCTAAAAAAAGTCTATTTTTATGAACATCTGCAAAGTCGATCTGGGTGTAGGAAATAACCCCGATGCCATTATAGCCTCGCTCATCTAGCAGTTTTGGTAAAATTCCAGCATTAACAAGCGAGGATTTACCTGTACCGCTAGGGCCAAGTATTAAGCAAAAAGCACGACCGTAATTTACCTGGCTAGATATCCTTTCCAGCAGGGTAGCTATAGATTGGGTGCGGCCAAAAAAAACGTGGGTATCATTTGGGTTATATGCACGCAGGCCTAAAAAAGGGGATCCTCCTTGCCATGTACTTTTAGTGCTTGGGATAGGATCAGCTAATGGAAAAGATAATTTTGCAATAATGCGGTAGCCACGTTTACGGATAGTCTCAATATAATGTGGTTCATTGGCTTTATCACCGAGCGCTTTTCTTAACTGAGTGATAGTTTTATGTAAAGGATTATCGCCAATATCAGTATTTTTCCAGCATTTATCGAGCAATTCATAGCTGCTTACAATGTCGCCATTTTGTTGACACAAATGCAATAAAACATCCATCGCTTTGGGCTCTAACTGTTTGGCTTTACCAGTGAGCTGAATTGAGTTAGTTGAAGGTGTTACTTGCCAATCGCCTAGGTAGAAGGGGTTGCGCATCATAATTACTCATTATTGTTTTTTTATTATTAAAATTAAGTGCGTATTGGTATTTATTAACACTATTTATATGGCAAATAAATCTATAACACAACTATTTGAGTTTATTCTGAGGAGAGGGGGTAGGAAAGAATGAGCTTGCAGATATGCAAGCTCAATATAAAAATAAATTAGCTTTCTAGATCGGCTTTGTTAATTGTAATGACGCGTTGAGGGAATGGGATTTCAATATCAGCGTTATTAATTGCTTTATAAACACCGCCATTAATAGCCAGCTTGGTTTCGATAATTTTAGTAGTAGGTACCCAATATCGGTAGCTTATTGTAACACCGCTATCGGCAAAGCGTTCAATACCCACTTGTGATAACGGATTTTGTGCGACTAATTCGTGTGCTTTAAGTACGTCTTCAATAAGGCTAATCGCATTATCAGAGCAAGCACTATAGGCTATATCTATTTCACCTTTGACCAATGAGTAACTAAATGAGTTATGAAGTATTTCGCCCACAATATGCTTATTTGGAATGGTGATTTCTACTTTTTCTTCATTGATTAAAATAGTGTAGCCAAGCTCAATTGTTTTAACTTGGCCGCTTACATTTTTAACTTCAATAGTATCACCAACAACAAAAGGTCGAGTGGCTATAATGGCAAGGCCCGCACCATAGTTAGAAAGCATTCCTTGCAGCGCTAAACCAGCACCTAAAGATGCAGCACCAATGGCTGCTACAAATGGCGTAACGCTGATACCTATTTTGCCAAGTGCAATAATTATAACCATTACAATTAGCAGTACTTTTACCACGCTACTGACAAAGTTAGTAAGCGTAATGTCAACGTTATGACGGGTCATTAACGCGGCTACAAATTTGGCAAGCTTTTGTGCTATCCACAAACCAATGAGGACGATAAAAATAGCGCCAACAATTTGCATACTGTAGGTAACCATATACTCAGTAAGCATGGTGTAATATTTTTCAAACTGTTCGATTTCAGAACTGATCATAAAGCGCTCTATGTTAGGGCTATGTTGTATTTTTCCAACTATAGCAAAATGTTGACTAAAAATGGATATAACAGCGGCACTATAATTGCTGTTAATAAAGCACTTAGCGCCATTGCAACTGAGGAGTAAGCGCCTACTTTTGGATGCTCAGCAATAGCAGCAGCAGTCCCAATTGCATGACAAGCTGTGCCCATTGCAACACCTTGAGATTCGTGATTAAAAATATTAATGAGTTGAAAAAGCATAAAGCCAAATAAAGCGCCTAGTAAACCAATAAAAATAACTAAAGCCGCAGCAAGAGAGCTAATCCCCCCTAATGACTCAGTAACAATTAAAGATATTGGGGTTGTGACACTGAGTGCGGCAACAGATGCACTTAGCTGCGCAGGCGCATTAAATAATATGCTTAGCAAAAATGCCACAACGGTTGCGTTAACAATACCTAAGCTACATGTTGCGACTATGAGTAATAGATTTTTTCGTACGTGTGTAAACTGCTGATATAAAGGAAGTGCTAAAGCTACAATCGCGGGCTCTAATAACCAGCTTAATAATTTGCTGTGCGAGGCAAATTGCGTATAAGGCAGATTTAGGTTAATTAGTAATAAAGCGATAATACTAATACTTAAAAATACGGGGTTAGTGAGCGATTTAAATACGCTGTTTTTTATACTTTGGTTTACGGCCCTTAGTGCTAAAAATAATACAATAATAAAAGGAATACTTAGCCACCATAAATTAGGCTGTAGCTCTGAAATAGCGGAAAAAGTAAAATCAGTCATTATTTTCTCTTCCCTTAAAGTTCGCAATTACACTGCTAACAAGCAACAAGGTAGTTATAGGGACTAGCACCACAACTGAGGCTAAAAATGCCCAGTGCGATTTTATAAGGCCGAGATGTTCAATAAATCCCACACCCGCAGGAATGAAAAAGATAGGCATAATATTTAAAATAGGGGAGGCGCATGGTTTTACATGTTGCTCTTTTACAATACCCGACAAGAGTAAAACTAATAAAATAACCATAGCGAGTAACGATGCAGGAAAGCTTCCACCAATAAAGTGCATAATGAGTTTAGCGCAGGCTAAACATAGTAAAATAATAGCGCTACTGAGCAGATATTTCATCAAAGTGGCTCACAGAAAAGATAAGAGCTTAACTTTAACAAATCAAACTCTTTTATGCATTGTGCAATAGTCTACCAGTGCTTTGTATTTGCGTAGGTTATATTCGCTTTTCCTTTTGCTTTAGCAATTGCTTTTTTAGTGTTTGGGTTTAGCAATAAGCGAATTTGGCTGAAGGTTTCTTTAGCGAGTATTTTTCGTTGGTTTGGTTTATAGCTAAGTTGTGTAACACGTTTAATAGCAGCAAGCGTATCTGGTGAACGCTCAAGTAATGTATCGAGCATGTTTTGCGTTGCTTGCTGAGTATCATCGGTAAGTTTAGTAACCAAACCTAGCTCATTTGCTTGTTGTGCAGTGATTGGGTTTGCGTGGCTTGCAAGCCAAAGTGCTTGGTCGCGCTTAACTAAACCGCTCATCATTACATTTGCGCCCATATCGGGGCACAATCCCCAACGCGCTTCCATAATGGCAAGTTTGGCATCAATATGAACAACTCTGTAATCTGCCCCCAAAGCTATTTGCAAACCCCCCCCTAAACAGTTGCCATCAATTTGTGCAATAACGGGCACACTCAGTGACTGCCAGCCTAATACTACTTTTTGCGCTAAATTTTGATTGCCTGGTAACCATTTAAGCAATAATTTCACTATGTTCATTGGCGTAGCCATTACTGCAGATATATCAAGGCCTGCACAAAAATGCTCGCCATCGCCTTTTATTACCACAGCACGAATACTGCGATCTCTTTTTATATTTTTAATGACTTTGTTTAGCTCTACAAACATTTCAAAACTTAATGCATTTTGTTTTTTTGCTCTGCTAAGCGTGACGGTTGCAATGCCATTTTGTTTTTCTAGTTTTATCATTACACACTCCTCTGACCTGTTGCTTGAGCTTATGTTGTTATAGGAATTAAGTAAAGTGACGGTATTTTTTAAATAAATGGAATTTATTGCTAAAGCCGTAGTCTTAAAGGATTGGTTTTAGATGAGAAAAGGCTAAACAATTCGGACCTAAGATAATAAAAATATTTTACGTTGTTATTTTAACTTAAATAATAAAAGTAATCTTTATATTCAATAGGTTAGGTGAATTGTTATTTGTCGTTTTAGTTGTATGCTGAATAAAGCATGACTCGGTTACAAAAAAGTCAGTGTTTTAAGCTTTTTTTTATCAAAATGATGATGAGATTTGATAATATAGCGCAACTTAAAAGCTTAAGGTTAAGCACATATGTCGGGTCCACGTTTATATACGGTAGAAGAAGCTACTCACCAAGCTTATGATATTTTTTTAGAGTTAGCGCCAAATAACTTGAGTGAAAAAGATGTTGAAGACTTTAATGAGTTTAGAGAAGACCTAGGCTTTATTGAAGAAGACGAGCCAGATGACCAGTGGCAAGACTTTGTAGCCCTTGAAATAGAGCCAGAGCACTTTATTCAGGTGTTGGTTGGTTTAGAATTTGAAAATGATGATGTTTTGTTTGCTAAAATTTTGATTAGTCGTGATAAAGATGCTCCGTTTTGTCATATTTTATGGAAAGAAACTGAATAAGTAATACTGCTTATTTTTATAATTGTGTGCAGAGAGGGTATTGTGCGTAAGTATTTATTTTTAATTTTTTTAATAATTAGCAGCCCAAGTTGGGCCGTTGATCCATTTGAAGATTTTCATGAATATGGCAAGCTCTCTGATGAAGAAATTCATGAGTTACACAAAGGTGACATGTTCTACGGTGATACTGAATTTGGCTTTATTCTAAGTAAAGGTAACACCAATTCGACCAGTTTTAAGCTCAAAGGTAATTTATACCAAGACTTTGAAAAGTGGCGTAACCAATTTAAAATAGACTCTCTTTATAAGCGTGATGAGAACGATGAAAGCGGTGGCACTGATGTTACAGCTAATCGTGTTTTTGTATCTGCGCAAGGTAACTATAAAGTAGGTGTTAAAAACTCCTCATTTTTTATTTACGGTGATTACGAAGAAGATGAGTTTAGTGGACTTGATTTTAAAAGTACGGTGGCGACAGGCTATGGTGCGCGTGTATATCAAGGCTCTAAAAACAAAGTAGATATTGATATAGGACCTGGTTTATACCGTTCAGTAGCCGATGAAGATTCGGATGTGAGCGAAGATGAAATTAATAAAACCGGTTATTTAGTACGTGTTGCAATGCAGTGGGAACGTTTGGTTTCTAAGCGTACTCGTTTTAATCAAGATGTGAGTATAGAGCAGTCGCTCTCAGGTCTTAATTCTCGCTTAAAATCGGAAACTGCACTAATAAGCCAAGTGATTGGTGCGGTATCACTTAAATTTACCTACATGTATCGTTATAATTCAAAACCCGAAGATGATAAACTCAAGTTTGACTCAGAGCTGAGTGCTACATTGGTGTACAGCTTTTAAGTATTTATTTAATTTAGAGAATATTATGTATCAGCATAAACAGTATGCGGTGTTTATCTTTTTTGTATTAGCGTGGATAGGCGGTTTTGTAGCGCTTGCATGGAACTTGTTAGGCGCTGATGGACCTTTAATGATATTTGCTGGGATTTTAGTGCTGGTGGGCTTTTTGTTCCATGGTCTAACAGTAAAAGTAGATGATAAAAAAATTAGCTGGGCGTTTGGTCCAGGCGTTGCAGGGCAAAGCATTGAGCTTGGCGAAGTAGTAGAAGCTAAGGCAGTTCAAAACTCTTACAGACACGGTATTGGTATGCGAATTACTCACGATGGTTGGGTGTATACAGTATCTGGCTTTAGTGCAATACAGCTAACGCTTAAAGATGGCACTTTGTATCGAGTTGGCACAAACGATCAAAAAGGTTTACTCGCCGCTCTAAAAGAAAAGAATGTATCAATCGCGCTGCCTAGTAAGGCAAAAACTGAAACGGTTAAGCGCAACAATATGATATAAAAAAAGCGCCCTAGGCGCTTTTTTACTTGGTTTAACAGTGTATTAGTGGTCGTGACCACATCCACCTTCACCATGTACATGACCATGAGTGAGTTCTTCTTCGGTTGCATCACGTACTTCTAGTATCTCTACATCAAAGTTAAGTGTTATGCCTGCAAGTGGGTTATTACCATCTACAATAACTTCTTCATCTTGGATATCGATGATCATTACTGATTGGTCACCATCATCTGTTGATGCACGAAATTGCATGCCGACTTCAATTTCCATACCTTCAAACATCGACTTAGGTACAGCTTGCATTAGGTTATCGTGGCGTTCGCCATAACCTTCATCAGGTTCAACTTTTACGCTAAGTGTGTCGCCTGGTTGTTTGCCTTGCAAAGCATTTTCTAGGCCTGAAATTAAGTAGCCTGTGCCAATGATAAAGTGTAGTGGCTCACCACCGAACGAATTATCAATGCTATTGCCATCATTATCCATTACCGAATAATGCATTTTTACCACTTTGTTTGCCGCAACGATCATAGTCATTCCTATTTATTCATCTTCAAGAGAGTAGGGTAGAGGCAGAATGCTTAGCTCCACCTGAGGTGTGTGTTTTGCACGAAGTACCTGAGTTACATCAGTATCGTTTGGCAACACAACGAGGCCTGTTAATTTATTTGTTTGTTCATTAAAGCTTTGTGCAATAAGTTTACCCGCACGGCGCCAATTTTCGCCTAATTGGGTTTCTAAATCGGGCTCTGAAAGTATCCCTTCGCTTTGACCTGAGACTATATACATTGCACGCTTATTTTTACCTAGGTACTTCATGCGAGCTACAGTTTCTTGACCGGTATAACACCCTTTTTTAAAGCTTATACCGTCAATAGCATGTAGGTTTACCATTTGAGGAACATACTCGCCAATTGCATCTGCACTTAACTGAGGTTCACCTGCAAGCATAGATGCTTGTTGCCAAGGAGCTTCGTTATCAAGTGTAGATACGTCATCAGGCATACTAAACTGGCTATCGACCATCAATAAAACACGGTTATCAGCTAATTTTAGTGCTTTACCGCTTTCAAAGTCACACGCGCTCGCATCACCTTCAAAGTTAATATCAAGTTGTGCGAGTACATCCGATAAATCATCACCAATGAGACCAATTAATCGCTTTGAACATGCACTAATGTCAACTTTTGCAAATACGGCATACTTTTTTAGCTCAGCTAACGATTTTTCTACTTCGTTTTCGCTGCCTGTAAGGTAGTAGCTGTCTTGATAAGAAAATAATTTAAATACGCCCCAAAGTTTACCTTTAGCGCTGCAATGGCCAGCCCACAAATAATTACTGCTGGTTAATTTATTTAGATCTTGAGTGATTTGCCCGTGTAAATAAGATAATTTATCAGCACCGCAGAGGCTAATAAGTTGATGAGATAACGGACATGCATAAACGCTCGACATAAAAACCTTCTTTGCAATATAAATGAAGTGACATAATAACGCAGTTGTTACGTATGGTACAGACAAGCGCTTATTGGTGCGGGTTTATTCTTTAATGAGAGATTAATAGCTGCTAAATAGGCTTGTGTTTGTTAAACTCGAGTCAATTAAGTATGAGGTTTAAAATGGTTGAAATTCATAGTAAAGCACGTATTCGTTGGGCTTGCCGTCGTGGCATGTTAGAGCTTGATGTTTTGTTTATGCCGTTTGTTGAAGAAGCATACGACTCTTTAAGCGCAGAGCAACAGGCTATTTTTCAGCGTTTGCTAACAGAAGAAGACCCTGACTTATTTGCATGGTTTATGGGTCATCAAGAATGTAAAGATGAGCAGTTAAACGGTATGGTTTCGCTGATCTTAGACCGAGTTCGTGTATAGGTTTACAGTTACTAATAATAACGCTGACCACAAACCTATTGTGGTCTTTTTTTGCATGCTCAGTTTAATATTATGTTTATTTTTAGATTCGCTACTAGCTATGCTTTTTTGTTTGATAATTAATATATTAGCTGGCTTTTTAGTGTGGCAAAAAGTGTTGGCAATTCATCCAAACCATGGCGTTATAATTCTAGAACCCAAGCTATTTAGGTTCGAGGGTGAAGGTTTAAAAATTCAGGGTGAAATTAGTAAAAAAAGCCGTTTTTATGGCAATAATATATGGCTACATATTAAAGGTTTTAGTAACAACCATTGGCTTATAATTTCAGCCAATGGTGTTAATGAACAAAGCTATGCGCGTCTAAAACGTGCTACTTTAAGCGCGATTAATTGCGTTTTGGAGTCAAAATAGTCGGTGTTGGATTTTCATTTTGTTCAGGGTAATCAATAGTATAATGTAGGCCTCTGCTTTCTTTTCGCTCCATTGCACTTCTAATAATGAGTTCTGACACTTGTACTAAGTTACGAAGCTCAAGCAAGTTATTACTTACTCTAAAGTTTGCATAATAATCATGTATTTCTTGCTGCAGCAACTCAACCCTATGCAGTGCACGTTCTAAGCGTTTAGTAGAGCGTACAATACCTACATAATCCCACATAAATAAACGTAGTTCATGCCAGTTATGGGTAATAACAATTTCTTCATCAGAGTTACTAACACGGCTTTCATCCCAATGAGGTAGAGCCATTGGCTCTGGTGCATGTTCAATTTTACTTAAAATATCTTTAGCTGCAGCGTGGGCAAATACAATACATTCTAATAATGAATTACTTGCCATACGGTTTGCACCATGCAGGCCTGTGTAAGCGACTTCGCCAACAGCATACAAGTTATCGAGATCTGTTTTACCGTTAAAGTCGGTCATTACGCCACCACAAGTGTAATGCGCAGCAGGTACAACTGGGATTGCTTCTTTTGTTATATCAAGCCCTACACTTAGGCATTTTGCGTAAATAGTAGGAAAGTGCTCAATAATAAAGTCTTTATCTTTGTGGCTAATATCTAAATAAACACAATTAGCACCTAAACGCTTCATTTCAAAATCGATTGCGCGTGCCACTATATCGCGTGGAGCAAGTTCTTCACGACTGTCAAAATCTTTCATAAAACGAGTGCCATCAGGTCGTTTTAAATAAGCCCCTTCACCGCGCATGGCTTCTGTAATTAAAAAGTTTTGTAGCTCTGGATGATAAAGACTTGTTGGATGAAATTGATTAAATTCCATATTGGCAACTTTACAGCCTGCGCGCCATGCCATTGCAATGCCATCACCACTTGATACATCTGGATTAGAAGTATACAAATACACTTTGCTTGCGCCACCAGTGGCAAGAGCAACAAATTTAGCTGAAATGGTTTCTACCTTTTTAGCTTTTTTGTTCCACACATACATACCTTCAATGTGTGAGCCTGTTTTTCCGGCGCTTTTATCTGTAATTAAATCAATGGCATTGTATTGCTCTAAGAGCGTTATATTCTTATGAATTTTAACTTGGCTAATGAGTGTTGTTTGCACCGCTTTGCCAGTAGCATCGGCTGCATGTAAAATACGACGATGGCTGTGACCGCCTTCACGTGTTAAATGAAAACGCTCTTTTCCTTTGCTATCAAACTCCATATCAAAGGGAACACCTTGGTCGATTAACCACTGTAGGCAATCGTGAGCATTGCTGGCAGTATAATGAACAGCGTCTCTATCGCATAAACCGCCGCCCGCATCGAGTGTATCTTCAACATGAGATTCTATGCTGTCGTTTTGTTTATCAAATACAGCTGCTATACCACCTTGAGCATATAAAGTAGAACCTTCTGTAAGCGCTCCTTTACTGATCACGGTAACGTTACAATAATTAGCTAGAGATAATGCAAGTGATAAGCCTGCTGCGCCGCTACCTATAATAGCGACATCTGCAATGTGATGTTTATTTTGGTTCATGTCAGAGGTACTTTGCGGTTACAATGCTCGTATAGAGCAATATTTGTTTTTAATATCTGTAGTTGTACCATATTTGTCATACTACTACGTAGTGATTTTAAAGGCTTAGCGCCGTTATTTATCATCTATTTTATAAAAAAATAATATTAAGCAGAACTTTTTATTCATAAAGAGGTCAGAGTATTTGTGAACAATGACGACAATATGAATAACAAGCAAAAATCAGACATAGGAGTACCGGCTCGAATGAGCGAGCAGGAATTAGATTTAGTGCTAGTAAAAAGGGTCCAGCAAGGAGATAAAAACGCCTTCAACCTATTAGTAAAGAAGTATCAAAACAAAATTGCAGGTTTGATCTCACGTTATGTATCAAACCAAGGCGATATTGCTGATGTAGCACAAGAGGCTTTTATTAAAGCTTACCGTGCACTTCCAAACTTTAGAGGTGACAGCGCCTTTTACACGTGGTTATACCGTATTGCCGTTAATTGTGCTAAAAATTACTTAGTAGCCCAGGGGCGTAAGCCGCCAGCAAATGATATAGACGCTGAAGATGCCGAGTTTTATGATTGTGCAGATTCAATGCGATCTAATGCATCTCCTGAAAACCTACTTTTAAGCGAAGAAGTACGCGCTGTTATTTTTAATACGATTGATAGTTTGCCTGAAGATCTTAAAACCGCAATCACCCTTAGAGAAATCGAAGGGATGAGCTATGAAGAAATAGCAGTGGTAATGGATTGCCCGGTCGGGACTGTGCGTTCGCGTATATTTCGTGCCCGTGAAGCAATAGATAACAAATTAAACCCATTAATAGGCGAGTCTTAGTATGACAAAAGCACACCTTAACAAGTTAGATAACGAAGCGTTATCGGCATTACTTGATGGCGAGCAACATCTGACTGATGCAAAAATTGCAGAGCAAGATGTAACTACGTTTGGCCGTTATGCGTTAATTGGTGATGCGATGCGTGCTCAAAAAAATAATAACGACATACATATTGATATTAGCGATCGCGTTGCATTAGCACTAGAAAGCGAGCCTGTTTATGCTGACTTTAGTCAGTCAAAAACACAGCCTCAAGCAATCACTGAGACGGTACAAGATAATAAAGTAGTGGCTTTTAATTGGCGCAAGCCAGTTGCTCAACTAGCAATTGCAGCCAGTGTGGCAATGTTTGCTATTGTGGGCGTTAATACGCTTCCTCAAAGTAACAACGAGCAACAAAGCGAAATTCCATTACTACAAACCACACCGCTGACAGGTATGGCGTCGCCAGTAAGTTACTCATCTGAGCCTGCGCTTGGAAATGCAGAGCAAGGTTTACGTGAATTACAGCAACAACGTATTGGTGCATTAGTCCTTGAGCATCAACGCCAAGCACGAGTTGCGAATTCTTTAGAAACAGCGCAAACTAATACCAAAGCGTCTGAGGAAAAAAACTAATTAAATGAAGGTAATCACTTTTGTTCTGTCGTTGGTAGTAAGCTTTAATGCATTTGCCAACGACACAAATCCTGCCAAAGATTTATTACTAAAAATGGCTAATGCCGTTCACACCCGTAATTTTGACGCTTCGTTTGTGGTTGTCAAAGGTAAAACAATGGAACCCTACCGATGGGTGCATGCTTTACAAGGTGACACAGAACTTGAGCATTTAAGTTTACTTAACGGTGCTGGGCTTGAAATGGTCCGTATTGACAACCAAGTTACTTATTTTGAACCTCAGTCAGAACCATACTCCCTAAAAACAGATTCAATAGCGGGTCCAATTCCTGAAGTGCTTTTTAAAGATATAGATCGCTTAAGCGCGCACTATGATTTTGTATTAGGCGGGAAAGGTCGTATTGCAGGGCGTGCTGCTCAACTAGTTCGCATAGAATCTAAAGACGAGTATAAATATAATTATTGGATTTGGCTGGATATGGAATCGTCGTTATTACTAAAAGCCGCGTACGTTAACCATGAAGGTGAGGCCTTAGAGCAGTTACAGCTTACTCACATTAGTGTGACAGAGCAGCCAGCAGGTATGTTACTTGAAGTGCTCAATCGAAACTTTCCAACGCCTTTACCAAACGATGCACTTATAAACGAAGACAGTACAGCTACTAACTGGCAAATTAGTTGGTTACCGGATGGCTTTGAATTACTAAAATCAGACAGACATAAGCTCGATTTAAATAACGAATTAACAGACTATTACTTGTTCTCTGATGGTTTTGTTGAAATTTCGGTATTTATTCAGCGTCCATTACCGGGTAAGCGTTTAAGTGGTGCACTAACCTCTGGTGCAACGACAGTATATGTGCATAATGGCGGTAATTTTGATGTATCGGTTGTTGGTAATGTACCGAGTATGACCGCAAAAGCGATTGCTGAGTCAGTTACCCGCGCATTATAAACGATTCGTAAGGATTGTTATGATTGAACAAACCCTCACTGTTGTGGCCCTCGATGGCCACATTGCTCATTTAGAAGCACAACAAAAACAAGCTTGTGAAGGCTGCAATGGTCGTTGCGGCTCACAAGTGTTTGGTAAGCTATTTGGCACTGCAAAAAAAACCTTCCCTTATAAATTTGAATCCTCTGTTGAAGTAGGACAAAAGGTAACCTTGTCACTTGATGATAGTCACGTCGTTAAGCATGCATTTGCGGTATACATGCTACCACTGCTTTTAAGTCTGGTTTTTGCACTGATTGCAGCGCAATTATTTATGTCTTGTGAAGGTTGGCAAATTTTAGCTGCAGCTTTAGGTGGTGTTACTGGTTTCTTTATAGCTAAAACTCGCGTGAAATCGCTAAAGCACGATATAAAAGTTATAAAAATTCACCCAATTAGTATTCCTTTAACTCAAATAGATGGTGATTGACGCCAATTAAATGTAAAATTGCCGTTTTATACCAAAGTAACTTGGAAATACAGGGAATAGTGGTTTTTTAAATTATTTTATCTAGCTGAATTATGTAAGTTAAATAAATTTAACTTATTGTTATTCAATAAATAAAATGGTTTTAATCAATATTAAAAAGCATTCGTGATGTTTGTAATTTACAAACTGAGCTTATGGCATCCTACAGCAAGTATTTTCAAGTCACTTAGGTATTCATATTTAGTCCATTAAAATAGAAGTATAGAATCCAGTTTATGAAGCATATCCGTAATTTTTCGATCATCGCCCATATTGACCATGGTAAATCGACCCTTTCAGATCGTTTGATCCAAGTTTGTGGCGGTTTAACCGACCGTGAAATGCAAAAACAAGTTTTGGATTCAATGGATATTGAGCGCGAACGTGGTATTACCATTAAAGCGCAAAGTGTAACGTTGAATTACAAAGCGAACGATGGCGAAACTTATCAACTTAATTTCATTGATACTCCAGGACACGTTGATTTTACATATGAAGTATCGCGTTCTTTAGCTGCATGTGAAGGTGCACTACTCGTTGTCGATGCAGGCCAAGGCGTTGAAGCACAAACATTAGCTAACTGTTACACCGCTATTGAAATGGAATTAGAAGTAATTCCAGTACTTAACAAAATAGATTTACCGCAAGCGGATCCTTTGCGCGTTGCAGAAGAAATTGAAGAAATTATTGGTATTGATGCCCTTGATGCAGTGCAATGTAGCGCTAAAACGGGTGTAGGTATTGCCGAAGTTCTTGAAATGATTGTTAGAGATGTTCCGCCGCCAGTAGGCGATACAGATGGACCTCTACAAGCACTTATTATCGATTCTTGGTTTGACCCATACCAAGGCGTTGTATCATTAGTGCGTATTAAGCACGGTGAATTACGCACTGGCGACAAAATAAAAATAATGTCGAATGAGCATATACATACAGCCGACCAAGTGGGTGTGTTTACACCTAAGCAAACTAACACCGGTATTTTAAGAACCGGTGAAGTAGGGTTTGTTATTGCTGGCATCAAAGAGATACATGGTGCGCCAGTAGGCGATACTATAACTCATCAAAAAAATGCGGCTCCACTTCGTTTACCTGGTTTTCAAAAAATTAAGCCTCAGGTTTACGCCGGTATGTTCCCAATTGCATCAGATGAGTATGAATCATTCCGTGATGCGCTTAATAAATTAAGCTTAAACGATGCGTCGTTATTCTTTGAACCAGAGAATTCAACTGCATTAGGTTTTGGTTTCCGCTGTGGCTTTTTAGGTATGCTACACATGGAAATCATTCAAGAGCGTTTAGAGCGTGAATACGATATTGATTTAATTACAACGGCACCTACGGTAATCTATGAGATAGTTACTAAAGAAGGTACATTCCAGATTGATAACCCGTCTGATTTACCTGCAGTAAACGATATTTTAGAAATTCGTGAGCC
Source organism: Pseudoalteromonas sp. RB2-MNA-CIBAN-0110 (assembly GCF_040309305.1). NCBI lineage: Bacteria > Pseudomonadati > Pseudomonadota > Gammaproteobacteria > Alteromonadales > Pseudoalteromonadaceae > Pseudoalteromonas > Pseudoalteromonas sp. RB2-MNA-CIBAN-0110. The sequence goes on from NZ_JBEOOQ010000007.1 coordinate 72,485, forward strand.
GATTGTTGAAGCTAATATTTTGGTACCACAAGAATACTTAGGTAATGTTATTACTTTGTGTATTGAAAAACGCGGTAGCCAAACAAAAATGACCTATCACGGAAAGCAAGTAGCTGTTACGTATGAGCTACCTATGGCTGAAGTGGTAATGGACTTTTTTGATAAATTAAAATCAACAAGCCGTGGTTTTGCATCGCTTGATTATAACTTTAAACACTTTCAAACATCAGATATGGTGCGTGTTGATATTTTAATCAATAGTGAGCGTGTTGACGCACTTGCGATTATTGTTCACCGTGATGGTGCTCAGTCTCGTGGTCGCCAATTAGCTGATGCATTAAAAGAGCTTATTCCTCGTCAAATGTTTGATATTGCGATTCAAGCAGCTATTGGACAACACGTTATTGCACGTACTACGGTAAAACAGTTACGTAAAAACGTAATTGCTAAGTGTTACGGTGGCGATGTGAGTCGTAAGAAAAAGCTACTTAAAAAGCAAAAAGATGGTAAAAAACGTATGAAGCAAGTAGGTAATGTTGAAGTGCCTCAAGAAGCGTTTTTAGCTATTTTAAAAGTTGGTAAATAAAAACAAAGGATTATAAATGGCTGGTTATTTTTCAGTTTTGTTGGTGCTATTAACCTTAGGCTCAGGCTTAATATGGTTAATAGATCACTTAATGTATGCACCTAAAAGACAGGAGCGCTTAGCGATAGCGCAAACGTCTGCTGGAGCTCCGTTAGATGAAGAAACTGCGGCATTAATTGCACCAGAACCAGTACTAACAGAAACAGCAAAGTCGATTTTCCCGATGATTGCAGCAATTACTATTTTTAGATCATTTATTTTTGAACCGTTTCAAATTCCATCTGGTTCAATGATGCCTACACTGTTAGTGGGTGACTTTATTTTAGTACAAAAGTATTCATATGGAATAAAAGACCCAGTTTGGCGCACTCAGTTAGTTGATGTCGGTGAGCCTGAACGTGGTGATATTGTTGTTTTTAAATACCCTTTAGATGAAAGTGTTGACTATATTAAACGTACGATTGGTTTACCTGGCGATAAAATTGTTTATCGTGATAAACGTTTATATATTCAGCCAAACTGTAAAGAAGGCGAAACCCAACAGGGTGAGCTTTTATGTAATGAATTCAATAAAATTGATTTTAAACTAATTAATGATAACGAATTTAAACAAGGCCCAATGCCTCTAGCTCGTGTGAATGAAAATTTAACAACAGTTACGCATGATATATTAATCAACCCACAAGCGCCTGAAAGAAAAGGGCGTTACTATCAGCAACCGGGCACGCCTTCTGATGAATGGACTGTTCCTGCTGATCATTATTTTATGATGGGTGATAACCGCGACAACAGCCAAGATGGTCGCTTTTGGGGCTTTGTACCAAAAGAAAACTTGGTGGGTAAAGCTGTCTTTATATGGATGAGTTTTGAATTTGAGAATGGCCCTGATGATATTTTACCAGGATGGGTTCCAACTGGTGTTCGCTTTGAACGCCTAGGTAATATTCAGTAACGATGAAAAAAAATGTAACAGAATTATATAAAAAAATTGGCTATGAATTCGCTGATCAAGGTTTACTTGAACAAGCAATGACGCACCGCAGCCACAAAGGCCAACATAATGAGCGACTAGAATTTTTAGGCGACTCGATTTTAAGCTTTGTGATTGCCAATGCACTTTATGCCAAATTTCCTAAAGCGCGTGAAGGCGATTTAAGTCGCATGCGCTCAACACTTGTGCGTGGTCAAACACTTGCTGAGTTTGGTCTTGAATTTGGTCTAGGCGATTATTTACGCTTAGGGCCGGGCGAGCTTAAAAGTGGCGGATTCCGTCGCGAGTCAACGCTTGCTGATGCAGTAGAAGCTATTATAGGCGCTGCATTTTTAGATTCAGGTATCGACAGTTGTGGCGATCTTATATTGGCGTGGTACCAATCACGTTTGGATGCTATTTCACCAGGGCTTAACCAGAAAGATCCTAAAACCCTGCTGCAAGAGTATTTACAAGCCCGTAAATTATCGTTACCGGGCTACACAGTGGTTGATACACAAGGCCAAGCACACAATCAAACATTCACGGTTGAATGTATTGTTGATGGAATGGATAGCATAATTTCTGTTGGTAGCTCGCGCCGTAAGGCCGAACAAAAAGCTGCCGAAAAAGCATTGAAGATACTTAAAAATGAACCTTGATACCTTAATACAGCCTCATGAACGTGATGTAGATACATTTTGTGGAATGGTGGCGATTGTCGGTCGACCAAACGTAGGTAAATCGACTTTGCTTAATGAAATCATTGAGCAAAAAGTGAGTATTACCTCACGTAAACCACAAACTACACGTCATCGTATTATGGGTATTCATACCGTAGATAAACACCAAGCGGTATACATAGATACACCGGGTCTACACGTTGAAGAAAAGCGTGCTATTAACCGTCTAATGAATCGAGCAGCGTCTAGTTCTATCGGCGATGTAGAGCTTATTATTTTTGTCGTTGAAGGCACTCATTGGAATGCAGATGACGATATGGTACTTAATAAAGTATCGCAAAGTGGTAAGCCTGTATTATTGGTTATTAATAAAATTGACCAAGTTAAAGACCGTGATCTTGTATTGCCTCATATGAAGTGGTTAAGTGACAAGTTTGATTTTGTTGGAATTATGCCAGTATCAGCAACGCAAGGTAAAAACGTTGATTTAATCAAAGCAGAAGTAACTAAACGCTTACCTCCTTGCGAATTTTACTTTCCTGAAGATTATGTAACTGACCGTTCGATGCGCTTTATGGCAGCTGAAGTTATTCGTGAAAAGCTAATGCGTTTTATGGGTGAAGAACTACCGTATTCTGTGACTGTTGAAATTGAGCAGTTTAAATGGCAAGACAACGGTATTTGGCACATCAATGGGTTGATTCTTGTTGAGCGCGAAACACAAAAACGCATGGTTATTGGTAATAAAGGCGAAAAGCTAAAAACCATTGGCCGTGAAGCCCGTAAAGACATAGAAGAAATGCTTGATAACAAAGTATTTTTAGAGCTTTGGGTTAAAGTTAAGTCGGGTTGGGCTGATGATGAACGTGCACTAAGAAGCTTAGGTTACAGTGAAGACTAAACCAAGCAGTAGCTTAGTGAATGGATAGCGACTTCTACACCGCGTATTTATTGCATCGGCGTCCTTATAGTGACTCCCAAGTAATGTTAGATATGCTTGTAGAAGGCGTTGGCCAGTTAAGAATGCTGGCCCGAATCAGTGGTCGCCAGGCCACTAAACATAAAGCACAACTTCAGCCGTTCCAGGCACTCCTTGTTAATTACAGTGGCAAGTACGATTTAAAATATATCAATAAGTTTGAACTGCATGGTAACCCGCACTTTTTAAAAGGTGATGAGCTTTATTGTGGTTTTTATTTGAATGAGCTAACTAATCGCATCGTTCCTGTTAATGAGCCAATTGAACAAGTATTTGAGCTATATAAATCCCACCTAGAAAACCTAAACAGCGGGGCCAATTTACAAGAAGTGCTTCGCTCGTACGAATTTCAATTATTGGAATTACTCGGTTATGGCGTGGATTTTAGTTTTGATGCCAGTGGTGAACCAATAGATGAAAAGCAGACGTATAGTTATTTCCCCGAACTTGGTTTTTTAGTACAAGAAGATACGCGTTCTGGATTTAGTGGCAAACAACTCAACGCCATAGCAAATCATGACTTTAGCCAAAGTGATGTGCTATATATGGCAAAGCAATTAAGTCGCTATTTATTAAAACCCTTATTAGGTAGTAAACCATTAAAAAGCCGTGAGCTATTTATGGCCTCTCAATAAACGTAATTTTACAGGTAAGAAAATGAAAGATATTCTTTTGGGTGTAAACGTAGATCATATTGCAACACTTCGTCAAGCGCGTGGAACAAGTTACCCAGATCCAGCCCATGCAGCCAGTGTAGCAGAGCATGCAGGCGCAGACGGTATTACGATTCACTTACGTGAAGACAGACGCCATATTCAAGATCGCGACGTTTATGTGATGGCTAAAACTATCCAAACTCGCATGAATCTTGAAACCGCTGTTACCGATGAAATGATACAGATAGCGCTTGAAGTAAAACCCGAGTACGTGTGTTTAGTACCTGAAAAGCGCGAAGAGTTAACCACCGAGGGCGGCTTAGATGTAGCGGGTAATATAGATAAAATTAAAGCCGCAACAAAAACGCTTACCGACGCGGGTATTAAAGTATCGCTATTTATTGATGCAGATAAAGCACAATTAGATGCAGCTAAAGAATGTGGTGCTCCTTATGTAGAAATACACACAGGCGCGTATGCTGATGCAACAAATGATACTGATTTACACAAAGAGTTAGAGCATATTCGTGAAGGTGTTAAATACGCAGCAAGCTTAGGTTTGATTGTTAACGCTGGCCATGGTCTTCATTACCATAACGTTAAACCCATTGCCGCGATGCCTGAGATTTATGAGCTAAATATTGGCCACGCTATTATTGCTCGTGCAGCGATAGATGGGCTCGATAAAGCCGTACGCGACATGAAACGATTAATGATTGAAGCAAGAATGTAATACGAATCTACATAAGTATTTAAAAAGCTTAATTAAAAAAACGCGGTTAATGCCGCGTTTTTTTGTATCTAAAATTCAAAGCTTATCTTTGTAGCTCAGTTACGCTTGCATCAGCAAGTAAGTTTTCAAGCTCGTCCTGTAACTCAAATAATTCAGGTTCAATATTCTCTAACAAGCATTTATTTTTAAGTGATGTTTCAATTGTTTCTGCGAGTGATTTAAGTTTTGGTACACCAGTGTAACAACATGCGCCATGAAACTTGTGGACAATACTTAGGACTTGCTGACAATCATTACTCTCTATCGCTTTAGCAAGCAATGTAAGAGTTTCAGGGACGCTTAGAAGTAGCATATTAAGCATCTCTAGCGCTAACTCGCTCTTTCCTCCTGCACGCTGCAGGGCTTGTGCCCAATCAATTCGACTACTTTGAAATGGAGCCGGGCTTTGTGGTGTATCTGTTTTAGCTTTATCGCGATTAACCGGGGTCTGTGGACTATGATCGCTAATAATTTGTTTAAGCATATCTTCATCAATAGGCTTAGTTAAATAGCCTTTAAAGCCATCTTTTAGTAGTTGCTCTTTTTCGCTTTGAAGGGCGTGTGCCGTTACAGCTATAATTGGTGTATCTTCATTAAGTGATGATTCTTGTATAAGCTTGCATGCGGTTATACCGTCCATAATTGGCATCTGAATATCCATAAAAATTATGTCGTATTTATGACTTTTACTTAAGCTGTATGCTTGTGAACCATTATGTGCCGTTTCTATTACTTCAATCTGTTCACTTAATAAAGTATGGAGAAGTTTTAAGTTGGCATCGTTATCATCAACAACTAATACTTTTAACGGCAGCAAAGCTTGATCGTTTTGTTCAATATTATGAGTAGGGTGGTCAAGCCTGTAAGGTGCAGCAAGTACTTCACATAACTTACGGTGATTAAGTGGTTTACTTAAACACGCATCAGCACCGCTGCCTATAAAGGCTTCTCGCATATTGTGCGATACAGTATTAAGCATTAAATATAAGTAATCAGTAGATTCACGCACGGCTTTTACATAGCTTTTTAGTTGCTGCATATCATCAACTGATGCCATATGGCCAATTAAGCAAACATCATATTTATGTTCAGTATTTTTTATAGCGTCTAAAAAGCTAGTCTCATTAAAACATGCCGTTACGCTTGATTCCCACTGAGTCAATAACGAAAGTACAGCGTGATGTGTATGCTCGTGTGGCTCTAAATACAAAATACGTTTACCAATGAGCGATTTAGTCGGTAAGTCGTTAGTAAATACATGATTGGGCAAACTAAACACACTATTGAATGTAAAACAGGTACCGTTACCTGGTGCAGAGTTTAATGTTATGCGGCCATTCATCGCTTCAACAATATGCTTGGTAATAATGAGGCCAAGACCTGTACCACCAAACTTACGTGTAATGCTTGAGTCTGCTTGCCCAAATGGCGTAAATAAAGAGTCTTGCTTATCCATAGGTATACCCACGCCAGTATCTGTTACTGACACAAGTAAAGAAGTACGTTCGTCATCGAGTAACCGATGGCTTATGTCGACCTTAATGGAGCCTTTTTCAGTAAATTTAATCGCATTACTTAATAGGTTTATCAGCACTTGTTTAAAGCGAGTGGGATCGCCCGTTAAGTCATCTGGTACTTGTTGGTTAATGTAAATGGATAGCTCTAATTGTTTATCGTGTGCGCTAGGAGCGAGCAGTGTCATCACTTCATTTACAGCATCACGAAGTTGAAACTGAATCGACTCAAGTTCCATTGCACCCGCTTCTAGTTTGGAGAAATCTAGAATGTCGCTAATAATAGTCATTAAACTATTTGCTGATAGCATAATAGTGTCGAGATAGTCTTTTTGATGCTTGTTTAGTGGTGTTTTATAAAGCTGGCGTGTAAATCCAATAACACCATTTAACGGAGTACGAAGTTCGTGACTCATTTTAGCTAAAAAGTCTGATTTTACGCGGTTAGCATCTTGAGCTTCTTTTTTTGCAAATGAGAGCTCTATATTTGAAGTTTCGTATTGCTCTAGTGTTTCGCGGTAGTCGCTAGTTGCTTGGTCAATATTTTTTTGCATTTCATCTTTTTGCATCACCATAGTGTGAGCAATGGTATTTAAGCCTTCTCGCAATAGCTCAAATTCACCTATCATGTTGTCGTTAAGGCCAGTACTTCTTTTACCTTCGACTAACTTGTCGGTTGCAAGTACTAACTTATTAAGCGGCGTCATAAACATGCGGCTTAACCTTAAAGCTAAAATTGCTGCAAATACCAATGATAAAATAATTACAATACCGCTAATTAATAAAGCACGTTGCTGCCCTATAACAGCTTGGTCTTTGTTTAGCTGTATAATAACGGTGCCCAGAGATGACTGAAAAGCAGATGGATCCCATTTAGAGTCGTGACTTGTATGGTTAATAATGGGCGTGAAGAATGTAACAAGCTCATCTGACTTTTGCACGTGGGTCGTTTTTAAATTTATGAGCGTCTTTTGATTAATTAACTTTTCAAATGAGCGGTGATAATTACTCGTCATTAATAGCGCATTATTTTTATCAAAAATTGCAATCGACTTAATTGTAGGGGAGTGCTTGTTATGTGTGTAGCTTATAAGGCGATTCAATAGCTGTTTGTTTTTTTCGAGCATGGGTTGCTCAAGCGCAATAGCAAGGGGCTCAGAAATAGTAGTACCTTGCTGATATAAAATTTCATCAAGCTCAATGTAACGATTTATTGTAAAATAGCCACCAAGTAGTAATCCTATGATCACCGTTGGGATCAGGGTCAGTGTTAAAACAGAATCGCGTAAGCCTAATTTGGTCATAATGGGAGCGTTTTATCGTTATTAGTATGATTTGAGTATATACGGTTCAACACGCATTCTAAAGCATCTAAATATAGGTGCTTCATAAATAAACTGAAGGTAATGCCTAATGGCGCAAATTTTTAAAGCGAAAAAAAAACCGCTTAAGCAACAAACATTAGAATTAAATATAACGGGAATGGATCATCAAGGGCGTGGCATTGCTAAGCATAATAATAAAGTATGCTTTGTAAGCGGTGCATTACCAAATGAAACAGTTAAAGCAATGCTCGTCGAAGATAAAGCTAAATACAGCAGTGCAAAAGTAATTAAAGTTATTAAAGCGAGTGAATCAAGAGTAGACGCTTTTTGTGAGCACTATAATCAGTGTGGTGGCTGCCAATTACAGCATTTAGAAGTAAGCCAACAAGTTGTAGAAAAACAAACTGCAGTTACTCAGCTATTTAGTAAGTTTGCTAAATTAAACAGCTTAAACTGGCAAGCTCCATTATTAAGTAAGTCTTTGCATTACAGGCGCAGCGCTCGCATAGCCGTTATGTTTGATAAAGCAGCAAAAAAAATGCGTGTGGGTTACAGAGCCAGTGGTTCAAAAAATATTGTCAGTATTAATAAATGTGCAGTACTTGATGAAGTATTTGCAGATGTTTTTACACTTTTTGATGGTTTAATTAATCAACACAAAGCGCTGCACAGTATAAGCCATTTACAGTTATGCCAAAGTGATGAGAAAAACTTTGTTGTTATTCGTCACACTAAAGCAATTAACGATGATACAAAGGCTTTGGTTGAGCACATAACAAAAAGCCAACAGTTTGAAGTTGTATGGCAAAGCGAGAGCGATGTAATTGAGCATTCACACTTAGCCATGCCGTTTTATTATCTTAAAGAGTTTGATCTAAAATTTGAATTTGGTTTAGGTAATTTTATTCAGGTAAATGCGCAAGTTAACGAAGCTATGTTAAAGCAAGCCGCAAATTGGCTTGATTTAAAAGGTGATGAAAATTTATTGGATTTATTTTGTGGCATTGGTAATTTCTCATTAGTGTTGGCAAAACAAGCAAAATCTGTAATTGGCGTAGAAGGTGTGACTTCAGCGGTTGCAATGGCTGCTCAAAATGCGCAAACTAACTCTATTACCAATGCGCAGTTTCATTGCTTTGATTTAACGCAAAGCATACAGAGCGCCCCATGGTTTAGTAAAAACTTAGATGTGCTTGTACTCGATCCATCTAGGACTGGTGCAATGGCTGTATTAGAGCAATTATCTTTAAAGCAGTTTAAAACTATTTTATATGTCTCTTGTGACCCTGTTACTTTAGCCCGTGACAGCGCAATTATTTCACAAGCTGGCTTTGATCTTAATAAAATTGGGCTAATGAATATGTTCCCTCATACAGGGCATATTGAAACTATGGCGTTATTTCAACGGAGGTAGAACGCATTATGGTAGCTACACGACAATCACATCAACAAGATGAGACAACAGATTTTAGCACTCGGCTTTCATTTCTTGCCTTGTCTGAAGAAAAAACAGAGCTACTTACTAAAGCGCAAGCGCTCTGCGTAAAATGTGATAATGAAAGCAGGCAAACTACTGCAATCGAAATGGTTGAAATTTTAGCTGAGCTAAATCTCGACCCCGAATCGTTAGCTACTGCGTATTTAACCCCGTATTTTTTAAACGATTTAATATCACTAGAAACCATAGAAGAGCAGCTTGGTAGTAATATAGCCATGCTGTTAACTGGGGTTGCACAAATGGCCACTATTAGTACTTTATCGCATCAAGGTAAAGGAACTATGCAAGTTGATAATATTCGAAAAATGTTATTAACCATGGTTGAAGATGTGCGCGCCGTGGTCATTAAGCTTGCCGAGCAGGTATGTCATTTACGTAATGTAAAAAATGCGGATGAAGAAGACCGCGTCATTGCCGCTAAAGAAACGGCTGATATTTTTGCACCATTGGCAAACAGATTAGGAATAGGGCAATTAAAGTGGGAACTGGAAGATTTATCGTTTAGATATTTGCACCCAGGCACCTATAAAAGCATAGCCAAACAACTTGACGACAAACGTCTTACGCGCGAAGCCTATATGGAAGATATGGTTGAGCAAGTAAAAAACCGTTTAAGTGAAGCGGGCATAGAGGCCCAAGTTTATGGCCGCCCCAAGCACATTTACAGCATTTATAAAAAAATGCAGCAAAAAAACTACGAGTTTGATCAGCTTTTTGATATTCGTGCAATGCGTATCGTTGTTGAACGCCTACAAGATTGTTATGGCGCGCTGGGTATTGTGCACACCAATTGGCGTCATCTTAATAAAGAGTTTGACGACTATGTAGCAACCCCAAAACAAAACGGCTATCAGTCAATCCATACAGTAGTATTTGGGCCTGAAGGTAAAACAGTAGAAATACAAATTCGTACCAGCGATATGCATCAAGATGCTGAGTTGGGTGTAGCTGCACACTGGATGTACAAAGAAGGTGCATTACCGGGACGCGGCTCGGGTTATGAGCAAAAAATTAGCTGGTTGCGTAAGTTACTCCAATGGCAAGAAGAAGTGGTTGATGGTGGTGATTTAGCAGAAGAGCTTAAAAACCAAGTAGTAGAAGACCGCGTATACATATTTACCCCAAGCGGCGATATTATCGATTTACCACTTGGCGCTACACCACTTGATTTTGCTTACTACATTCACTCAAATGTAGGGCATCGTTGTATTGGCGCAAAAATTTTCGGCAAAATAGTGCCGTTCACGCATCAACTTACAACTGGGGATCAGGTAGAAATACTGACCCAAAAACAACCAAATCCAAGTCGTGATTGGTTAAACCCGTCATTAGGATACATTAAGTCATCGCGCGCTAGAGCCAAAATTCATCACTGGTTTAAACAGCTCGACCGCGACAAAAACTTAAGTGCGGGGAAAGAAATTCTCGACAGTGAATTACAAAAGCTTAATTTAACATACAAAGATTTAGAGCCTGCCATCAAGCGTTTTAACTTTAAAGAACTTGATGACTTAATGGTTGCAATTGGTGCGGGTGATGTACGTCTCAATCAAATGCTTAACTTTGTAAGTGATCGGACAGAAGATGAACCGGTTATTCGTATTAAAGCGCCTAGCAAAGTAACGGGTGATAAAAACGGCATAGTGGTTGATGGCGTTGGTAGCTTAATGAGCCATGTAGCAAAATGCTGTCGTCCTGTCCCTGGCGATGAGATAATAGGTTATATAACGCAAGGTCGAGGAATAGGTGTTCATAAGGAAGACTGTGATTCGTTTAATAACTTAAAAAATCAGCATCCAGAGCGTGTTATTTCGGTAAGTTGGTCTGATGATATCAACGGCTCGTACGCACTAAGTATTAAAATAGAAGCAACCGATCGTTCAGGGTTAATACGCGATATAAGCTCAGTACTTGCTAACGAAAAAGTAAATGTTTTAAACATGAACGTAAATACGGTTGAAGATAATCAGTTAGCTATATTTACGATGCAAATAGAAGTACATGACTTATCGGGTACTAACCGTGTTCTTTCTAAGTTACACCAAATTGAAGGTGTACACGATGCCAAGCGTGGTCATTAATCATGAATGATAATGCAGCGCTTACACAACTTCTTAGCATAATGAAAACACTGCGAGATCCCAAGGGCGGTTGCCCGTGGGATCTTAAACAAGATTTTAAATCTATTGTGCCGCATACACTAGAGGAAGCATACGAAGTTGCCGATTGTATTGAGTCAGGCAAGTTAGGTGAGCTTAAAGGTGAACTGGGTGATTTGTTATTTCAAATTATTTTTTATGCGCAGCTTGCACAAGAGCAAAATCTATTTGATTTTAATGATCTAGTAGAGCAATTAAACGATAAGCTTACACGTCGTCACCCGCATGTATTTGGCGATAAAAAAGAGCTAACAGACGATCAATTATCGCAACAGTGGCAAGCAATCAAAGCACAAGAACGCAGTGCTAGAGCGCAAACAGAATCACCTTCTTTTTGGCAAGATATTCCTGCCAATATGCCAAGCTTAAGTAAAGCTAAAAAAATTCAACAACGCGTTGCCGCACTTGGTTTCGATTGGCCAACGTATCACGGTGCACTTGATAAAGTGAGCGAAGAAGTGCTTGAAGTAAAAGAAGCGATTGAGCAAGACCCGTTATCTGATCATACAGCGGAAGAGCTCGGCGACTTACTTTTTGCCACTGTTAATGTTGTACGCCATGTTAAACGAGATCCCGAACAACTGCTTCGTAGCGCTAATGATAAGTTTTCAGCGCGTTTTGAAAAGGTAAACGCCTATTTGCATGCGCAAGGTAAAAGCTTAGATACAGCCACCTTTGAAGAGATGGATAGTGCGTGGGATGCGATTAAAAAAGTAAAATAGGCTTAATGTTAAATAATGCACATTTTTTGTGCGCGCATTAGCTAATTTTAGCTGGATTGATAAGCAGTGTTTTGGTACAATTTCGCCCCGTCTTGATGATATACCCTTAGGCTCTTCTTTGGGTGTTATATTCCTTTTAATTCCTGATATTCTAGGGTTCGCATGAGTACAAAATTTATCTTCGTTACTGGCGGAGTTGTTTCTTCGTTGGGTAAAGGTATTGCCGCAGCTTCACTGGCCGCTATTTTAGAAGCCCGTGGTTTAAATGTTACCATTTTAAAGCTGGATCCTTACATCAACGTTGACCCAGGCACAATGAGCCCAATTCAACACGGTGAAGTTTACGTTACAGAAGACGGCGCAGAAACTGACCTTGATTTAGGTCACTACGAGCGTTTTATTCGTACCAAAATGACTAGTCGTAATAACTTCACACAAGGCCGTGTATATGAAGACGTATTACGTCGTGAGCGCCGTGGTGAATACCTAGGCGCTACTATTCAGGTTATTCCACATATCACTAACGATATTAAGCAACGTGTATACGACGGTGCTGAAGGTTATGATATTGCTATTGTAGAAATTGGCGGCACTGTAGGTGATATAGAATCACAACCGTTTATTGAAGCAATTCGTCAGATGGGAACTGAGATTGGCCGCGAACGCGCGCTATTTATTCACTTAACGTTAGTGCCATTTTTAGGCCCTGCAGGTGAAGTTAAAACAAAACCAACCCAGCACTCTGTTAAAGAGTTACGCTCAGTAGGTATTCAGCCAGATATTCTTATTTGTCGTTCAGACCGTAAACTACCTAATAATGAGCGTGCAAAAATCTCATTATTCACAAACGTAGAAGAAAAAGCGGTTATTTCATTACCTGACGTAGACAGCATTTATAAAATTCCAGCGCTATTAAAAACGCAAGAATTAGATAACTTCGTATGTCGTCGTTTTCACTTAGATCCACCAGAAGCTGATTTAGCTGAGTGGGAACAAGTACTTTATCAAGAGTCTAACCCAACGGGTGAAGTGACAATTGGTATGGTTGGTAAATACACTGAATTACCAGATGCGTACAAATCGGTTAACGAAGCATTAAAGCATGCGGGCCTTAAAAACCGTTTAACAATTAATATTCAATACGTAGATTCACAAGATCTTGAAAGCAAAGGTGTTGAGCTGTTATCTAATTTAGACGCTATTTTAGTGCCAGGTGGATTTGGCGGACGTGGTGTTGAGGGTAAAATCTTAGCGGCTAAATACGCACGTGAAAATAAAGTACCATACCTAGGTATTTGTTTAGGTATGCAAGTAGCATTAATTGAATATGCACGTAATGTTGCAGGCTTAACGGATGCAAACTCTACAGAGTTTAATGCAAATTCAGAAGCGCCAGTAGTTGGCTTAATTACTGAATGGCTAGATGCAGAAGGTAATGTTGAAACACGTAGCGAAAAATCTGATTTAGGTGGCACTATGCGTTTAGGCGCACAAAAATGTCATTTAACGCCAGGTTCTAAAGTACGCGAAGTATATGGCAGCGACGAAATAGTTGAACGTCATCGTCATCGCTACGAAGTAAATAATAACTTTGTAGAAATACTTGAAAAAGCAGGCTTAAGCTTTACTGGTTTATCAGAAGATAAAAAACTGGTAGAAATTATCGAAAATAAAGATCACCCATGGTTTATTGCCGCGCAGTTCCACCCGGAATTCACGTCAACTCCACGTGATGGTCATCCGTTATTTGAAGGGTTTGTAGCAGCCGCGCATATCCACCAAAAAGCGAATTCGTAATTTTAAAAGCCGTGCATATTGCACGGCTTTTTTGTTTTAAGGGCTGACTAAGCTATATAAAACGTAGTAAAGTTAGCTGAACTCACCATTTTGGGAATATAGAGGAATCAAGATGTCAGAAATCGTAAAAGTAATCGGTCGCGAAATTATGGACTCGCGTGGTAACCCAACTGTTGAAGCAGACGTACATTTAGCAGATGGCTCTTGGGGTCGTGCAGCAGCACCTTCAGGCGCATCTACCGGTACTCGTGAAGCATTAGAGTTACGCGACGGTGATAAATCACGTTACTTAGGTAAAGGTGTATTAAAAGCAGTTGGTTATATCAATAACGAAATTGCTGATGCTTTAAAAGGCCAAAGTGCATTAAATCAAAGCGCTGTAGATAAAGTGATGCTAGATTTAGACGGTACCGAAAATAAAGAAAAATTAGGTGCAAACGCAATCTTAGCTGTATCACTAGCAACTGCGAAAGCAGCTGCACAGTCTAAAAAAGTTGAGCTTTATGAACATATCGCTGACTTAAACGGCACACCAGGTGTTTACTCTATGCCACTTCCAATGATGAACATCATCAATGGTGGTGAGCATGCAGATAACTCTGTAGATATTCAAGAATTCATGATCCAACCTGTTGGCGCTAAAAACTTCCGCGAAGGCCTACGTATGGGTGCTGAAGTATTCCATAGCCTTGCTAAAGTACTTAAAGCTGATGGTCATTCAACAGCGGTTGGCGATGAAGGTGGTTTTGCACCTAACCTTGCATCTAACGAAGCGGCTCTTGCAGCAATTAAAGTCGCTGTTGCAAACGCAGGTTACGAGCTAGGTAAAGATATTACTTTAGCGATGGATTGTGCTGCATCTGAGTTCTACGACAAAGAAGCAAATATCTACGACCTTAAGGGTGAAGGCAAAAAATTCACTTCTGAAGAATTTAACTTCTTCTTACAAGATCTTACTAATCAGTACCCAATCGTTTCTATTGAAGATGGTCTTGATGAGTCTGATTGGGATGGATTTGCACATCAAACTAAACTAATGGGTGATAAAATCCAATTAGTAGGTGATGATTTATTTGTAACAAATACTAAGATTTTAAAACGTGGTATCGACAACGGTATTGCTAACTCAATCTTAATTAAGTTTAACCAAATCGGTTCTTTAACTGAAACTTTAGCTGCAATAAAAATGGCTAAAGACGCTGGTTTTACTGTTGTTATTTCTCACCGTTCTGGTGAAACTGAAGATTCAACAATTGCTGATTTAGCTGTTGGTACTGCTGCAGGTCAAATTAAAACAGGTTCATTGAGCCGTTCTGACCGTGTTGCAAAGTACAACCAATTGCTACGTATTGAAGAGCAATTAGGTGATAAAGCACCGTACAACGGTCTTAAAGAAGTTAAAGGTCAGTAATTCTATTTTATATAGAATCTAATTTTTAATTTTAGATGATAAAATCCTCGCATAAGCGGGGATTTTTTATGCCTGATACTTTTTCAAAGAGATGAGAATAAGTTGTAGGGTTAAGCTTGCTGGCGCGCGCACAGAGCGAAAGAGGGTGGCGGCAATAATATTAAAGGTTACTTAAGTTTTAATATTTTATAACACAGTTAAAGCTGAAACTGCTGCTTTAAAATATCACCTGTAAAACTGGTTTTTAAGTAAAAGCCACGGGGTAGGGTTTTAATTATTTGCCCATTTGGACCAATAGCATCAGTCACTATTTTGCTATGAGCTGCTTTAGGGCGTATTTGCATCGCATCGCCTAAATGGCCTGATATTTCGTCGACTCTACCTAGCGCAATTAGCTCCATTTGCTCTTCCCAGTCGCGCTGTAATAAAGCGTCCTGTTCAGGTGAGGGTTGCCACAAAAAGCCGCTGCCAATGGTTCTATCAAACGGGGCAATATCACGTTCGCTTAAAATTGGCAGCCATAAAACATGATTTAGTTTTTTACGTACAGAGCTGGTATGCCACGTCATTCCTGTAACGTTCATTAAAGGTGTAACCGATACAAACGTAGTTTCCAGTGGCCTACCTTTATAGGAAATAGGGAGTGTTTTTAGCTCAATTCCTAAATCTTCAAAATCCGGAAGTGGTTTTGAGCCCGCAGTAGCACCTAGTACGTATTCAATTAACTGACCAGTCCAACCTTTTTCGCGCAGTAAATCATCTGGCGTTTTAAAATTATACTTGTTAGCAAGCTGCCCTAGAGTTAATCCGGCAATATTATTAACGCGTTGCATTAAATCGTTAATTGAGTGTGGTTTTGTAGGTCGCATGTCATGCCAATTTTATTAAAATATGAATATTATAGAGGTTTAATAACTCACTAACTACGTTGAAATTACTTATGCGGAGAAACTGCATATGATAGTTTTTTGTTATTGAGCTACTTTTTATTGCGATTATAAGTATCAATTCAACGTAATCAGTATTCTTAATTTCGGTTGTATAAATATCATAGCCATGATAGCAAATAGGCTAAGCCGTGGATATCACTAGAGTTGTGTGTTTTTTGCTCGCTTGTTGTTTGTGTTAATTTTGAACATATTGAAATTAAGCTGCTTTACTTTAAGTTACTGACTCAGTTGGTTTTTTTAATGTTGTACATTCAGTTTTGATTAAGCAATTTAAAAGTTGTAAGGATAAATACAACTATATGAACATGTTTATCCACAGAATCTGTGGAGAAGCCAAGTTTTTGGATCTAATATTGTGGATTTGTTTGCAAAATGAGCGTGTTTTACAAAAGTTATGCACAAACTGTGAGTAACTAGAGGAAAACAAGAACCGCAATAGCCTTGTTAAGTTATTTTCCAAATATTTACCCACTCTCCATAATTTATCAATGTACTAAAAGCTCAAACTTAGCTTACTAATCGGGTTGGGTATAATAGTATTTGCCGTATTGCGGCTAATGTGGAACAATCATTAAAAATCGACTTACAAATGAGGCACTAAGGTGATTGATGCCGAAGGTTTTCGTGCCAATGTCGGAATTGTGATTTGCAATAATCAGGGACAGGTTTTTTGGGCCAGACGTTATGGTCAACACTCTTGGCAATTTCCCCAAGGTGGTGTTGATGATGGCGAAACTGCAGAACAAACCATGTACCGTGAATTACACGAAGAAGTAGGGTTGCGACCAGAAGATGTAGAAATAGTCGCAAGCTCAAAACATTGGTTACGCTATAAATTACCCAAACGATTAATCCGCCGAGACTCTAGTCCGGTGTGTATTGGGCAAAAACAAAAATGGTTTTTACTAAAATTACGCTGTAAAGACGAAGATGTAAATTTACTTAAAACCCATCATCCTGAATTTGATGATTGGCGCTGGGTAAGTTATTGGTATCCTGTAAGACAGGTTGTATCGTTTAAACGGGATGTTTATCGACGTGTAATGAAAGAGTTTGCTCCTTTCGCCATGCCTTTTAATAAGAGAGAACAACATAAAGATCATTGGCGAAGTAAAAGGTAGTTAATTCAGAATAAAATAAAGGAGCAGGACATGCTGGCTACACTGAGATCTATTGCGGAGTCTGTATCGCGACAAGCGAATTTAGACAGCGCATTAGTGTGCTTTGTGCAAATGGTTAAAGATGCCATGAAAACCCAGTGCTGCTCCATTTATTTTGCAGATTACAGCCAGGACAATTTTGTACTTATGGCAACCGAAGGGCTAAACCCCGATGCGGTAGGTAAGTTTAGAATTGGTTTTACCGAAGGTTTAGTTGGCCTAGTAGCGCAACGCGAAGAACCTATTAATATTGCATTTGCTAAATCGCATCCTCGTTTTAAGCTCTCCCCCGAAGTAAATGAAGAAGGCTACAACGCTTTTTTATCTGTACCCGTTGTTCATCAAAAAAAAGTACTGGGCGTTATTGTTGTCCAACAAAAAATGGCACGTGTATTTAGCCAAGACGAAGAGTCGTTTTTAATAACGCTTTCTGCTCAACTTGCTTCACAGTTGGCGCATGCTGAAATTAAAGAAATACTACGCCAAGATGAGTCATCTCATCAAACGTCTGTTTTAAAAGGTGTATCGAGTGCGCCAGGAATAGGTATAGGACAAGCATTTGTTGTATTACCAAAACTTGATTTTAAATCTATTGAGCTTTTAAAAGACAGTGACGTCACTGAGCAGCGCCGTTTATTTACTCAAGCTGTAGCTGCAACGCGCAAAGAATTTAATACCCTATCTATGACGCTAAGCGATTCTATTCCGCACGAAGCTCTTGCGGTATTTGATGTGTATCAACAACTGCTTGACGCTAAAAGTTTAGGGCATAATGTTGAAATGCAATTACAAGAAGGCTGGTGTGCTAAAAGCGCCCTAAAAATTGTAATAGAGCGTTTAATATCTCAATTTAATGCCATGCAAGACCCTTATATAAAAGAGCGTGCTGTTGACGTTAAAGACATTGGTCTTCGCGTATTACACCACCTTGTAAATACCGAGCACGCTGTTAAAAATTATCCGGCCAACACTATTTTAATTGCTAATACCTTAACACCCGCCATGCTTGCTGAAGTGCCAAAAGGTCATTTAACAGGCGTTGTAAGCGTAAATGGCTCTGCAAATAGCCATGCTTCTATATTAACGCGTGCGATGGGCATTCCTGCCATTTGGGGTATAGAGGATTTACCTCTACTGCAGTTTAATGGCAAACCGATGATTTTAGATGCATTTGCTGGGCGTTTATATATATCGCCTTCACAAATGCTGATGGACGAATACACAGAGTTACAGCATCAAGATAACCTACTTAATAACCGCTTTTTAGCTGAGCAAGACTCAGAATCAATTACGCTTGACGGTGAACATGTTAGCTTATTATTAAACGCAGGCCTTGAGCTTAATACTGAGCAAAGTAGCGCTCATATTTGTGACGGTGTGGGGCTTTATCGAACCGAAGCGTGGTTTATGCAAAAGGGTCAGTTTCCTTCGCAATCAGAGCAAGAAAATTGGTACCGAGAAGTACTAACTAGCTATCATCCTAATCCTGTGGTTATGCGTACATTGGATATTGGGGGCGATAAGGTACTTGATTACTTTAATATTACCGAAGAAAACCCATTTTTAGGTTGGCGTGGGATTCGTATTAGCCTTGATCACCCAGAGTTATTTTTAGATCAACTAAAAGCGATGCTTAAAGCAAATATTGGTTTAGGTAACTTAAAAATAATGCTCCCTATGATCAGTGGCACTGAAGAAGTGGACGAGTCACTTGCGTTATTTGAACAGGCTTATTTTGAGTTAAGTGAAAAATACCCAGAGCAAACTATAGAAAGACCCGACATAGGAATAATGCTGGAGGTACCTTCAAGTGTATTTATGCTTCCAGAGTGGTCAAAAAAAGTCGATTTTTGCTCAGTAGGCAGTAACGATTTAACACAGTATTTATTAGCAGTAGACAGGGCTAACGCACGTGTAGCCGAACTTTTTAACCCTTATCACCCAGGTGTACTAAGAGTACTAAATAAAGTGGCGCACGAATGTGAGCAATATGAACTGCCATTTAGTTTGTGTGGTGAACTAGGCGGCGATCCTGAAGGGGCTATTTTACTTATTGCCATGGGTTACAGACGCCTTAGTATGAACTTATCATCGCTTAATAAAGTGAAGTGGGTACTTAGGCGTTTAAATGTCAGTGACATGGAACAACTACTAAGTGAATGTTTAGCGCAATCCACTGCCAAACAAGTACTACGTTTAACGCGAAGCTTTATGCTAGAGCATAAATTAGGTGATTTGTTTTACACCCCCAAATAAGCTTGTACACCTAATTAATTGCAATACACAGATGCTATTAGTTTTATAATCCTTTAATATATAAACCTTAAAAGGGTATTTGAGATTACTATGTATGACTTAGGTTTGTTAGTCGCAAGCTGCGCACTACTAGGCTGTATTGTTGGGTTTTTAGCTGGGTTACTAGGCATTGGCGGCGGTTTAATTATCGTTCCAGTACTAAGCACTCTGCTACTCTCATTTAATGTAACGTCGGCTGATCATGTATTAGTAATTGCTATTGCAACCTCACTCGCTTCTATTTTATTTACTTCAACGTCTTCAGCGCTGGCTCATCATAAAAATGATAATGTGCCTTGGGCAATCGCCCCGTGGGTTATGTCGGGTGTGGCTTTAGGTGCACTTATTAGTGGCTTTGCAGCAAGTTTAATCCCTGAACAAATATTACGTACAGTGTTTGCTATAAGTGTTGTATTTATTGCAGCAAGAATGGTGCTCTCCGCGCGTAATAAACCGATGTCAGAAAAACCGTTGCCGGCTGGTCCTATTTTAGGAGGCGTTTCTGCAATAATGGGCGGGTTATCAGGTTTAATAGGGATTGGCGGCGGAGCTTTAATAGTACCTATGCTTAATTATTTTTCGGTTGATATAAAAAAAGCAATTGGCTGCGCGGCAGCGTGCGGAATTGTTATTGCGTTATTTGGCTCTATTGGTTACATCAGCGCAGGCTGGCATGTTACCGATTTAGAGCATGGTTTTGCCGGGTTTGTTTATTTACCTGCATTATTTGGGATTGTTATTACCTCGTGGTTTGTTGCGCCCATTGGCGCCAAAGCAACTCACTATTTACCTGTTAATACAATTAAGAAAGTTTTCGCGGTGCTGCTTGTAGTTATCGCAATTAAAATGGTTTTTAGCTAAAGGTTTATTTTTTATGGCACTTGAGTTTCCTCAAATTGATCCAATTATTTTTTCTGTTGGACCGCTAAGCGTACGTTGGTATGGCTTAATGTACTTAATAGGTTTTGCATTTGCGATGTGGTTTGCTAATCGTCAAGCATCAAAGCCAAATTCGGGTTGGACTAAAGACCAAGTAAGCGATTTACTGTTTTACGGCATGTTAGGGGTAATACTAGGTGGGCGTATTGGCTACGTATTGTTTTACCAGTTTAGTTATTTTATAGAAAACCCACTGTATTTATTTAGGATAGATCAGGGCGGTATGTCGTTCCATGGTGGAACACTTGGCGTTATAACCGCCGTCGCAATTTTTTCGTGGACGCGTAAAAAGTCACTGCTTCAAGTAGGCGACTTTGTTGCACCACTGGTTCCTGTAGGGCTTTTAGCAGGGCGTATTGGTAACTTTATAAACGGTGAGTTATGGGGCCGAGTTACCGACGTGCCATGGGCAATGGTATTTCCAACGGGCGGTCCGCTTGCGCGCCACCCATCGCAATTATACGAAGCATTTTTTGAAGGCTTAGTGCTGTTTTTAATCCTGCAATGGTTTATTAAAAAACCACGTCCAGCAGGCAGCGTAGCCGGTGTATTTTTATTAGGTTACGGCGTGTTTAGATTCTGTATTGAATATTTCCGCCAACCCGATGCACAACTCGGTTTATTTGCCGACTTTATTTCAATGGGACAAATATTGTCACTTCCTATGATAGTGGGTGGTTTAGGTTTATTAATTTGGGCATATAAGCAACCACAACACGTTAAAACAGCTAAGGCATAATAAGAAAAGCATGAAACAATATTTAAAATTATGTCAGCGTATTGTTGACGAAGGTCAGTGGGTCGAGAACAAACGTACAGGTACGCGTTGTTTAACCGTTATTAATGCCGATTTAGAATACGATGTGGCTAATAATAAGTTTCCAATGATCACGACGCGCAAAAGTTACTACAAAGCAGCGATTGCTGAGTTACTAGGATATTTACGCGGTTACGACAGCGCTGAGCAGTTTCGTGAGATTGGCTGTAAAACATGGGATGCCAACGCGAACGATAATAACGCATGGCTTAATAACCCTAACCGTAAAGGTGAGGATGACATGGGGCGTGTTTATGGCGTACAAGGCCGTGGTTGGCAACGTCCAGATGGCTCAACGCTTGATCAGCTTTCCAAAGTTATTGATAACTTAAAAAATGGCATTGATGACCGTGGTGAAATAATCACGTTTTATAATCCAGGTGAGTTTGAGCTTGGTTGTTTGCGCCCGTGTATGCATACGCACACTTTTTCACTACTTGGCGATACGCTATACTTAACGTCATACCAGCGAAGCTGTGATGTACCGCTTGGCCTTAATTTCAATCAAATTCAGTGTTTTGTGTTGCTTGCGTTAGTGGCTCAAATTACCGGCCACAAAGCGGGTAAGGCGTATCATAAAATTGCTAATGCACATATTTACGAAAACCAACTTGAACTGATGCGAGATGTGCAGTTAACGCGTGAGCCATTTGCGTCACCTCAGTTAAAAATTAATCCAAAAATTAAATCATTAGAAGACATAGAAACGTGGGTAACACGAGACGACTTTGAAGTAACAGGCTATCAATGCCATGAAGCGATTCAATATCCATTTTCAGTATAATAAAAGATTAAGGAAAACATAAAATGAAAGCAGTGATCCCAGTAGCGGGCCTTGGTACTCGTATGTTACCAGCCACTAAAGCAATTCCTAAAGAAATGCTTCCAGTGGTAGACCGTCCTTTAATTCAATATGTAGTAAACGAAGCCGTTGCTGCAGGAATTAAAGAAATAGTGTTAGTAACGCACTCAAGTAAAAATTCAATCGAAAATCACTTCGATACGAGCTTTGAACTAGAAGCTACTTTAGAAAAGCGTGTTAAGCGGCAATTACTTGCCGAAGTGCAAGCAATCTGCCCTAAAGACGTAACCATTATTCACGTACGCCAAGGTGAAGCAAAAGGCTTAGGCCATGCTATTAGTTGTGCAGCGCCTATTATTGGTAACGAACCGTTTGTAGTTATTTTGCCAGATGTAATTATTGATGATGTAGAGAGCGATCTTAAAAAAGATAACTTAGCAGAAATGATCGCTAATTTTGAGAAAACTAAGCACAGCCAAATTATGGTAGAACCAGTACCAATGGCACAAGTGAACCAGTTTGGTGTGGTTGATTTAGGTGATGTTGACTTAAAGCAAGGTGAAAGCTCGCCAATTCTTAATATGGTAGAAAAGCCGCCAGTAGATGAAGCTCCATCAAACTTAGCTGTAGTGGGTCGATACGTATTAAGCGAAAATATCTGGCCGTTACTTGCAAAAACTCCGCAAGGTGCAGGCGACGAAATTCAATTAACTGACGCAATTGCGATGTTAATGGAACACGAAAAAGTAGATGCATACGCTATAAAAGGCCGTAGCCACGATTGTGGAAGTAAAATTGGTTACTTAAAAGCAACGATTGAGTTTGCACTTCGTCGCGATGAATTTGCCGATGAATTAAAATCATTTATTAAAAAACTGATTTAACAGTTAACGTAAAACATGAAAGGCGCCTATATCGGCGCCTTTTTTTATGAGTTTTATCAGGGCCTGTTTATCTTTCGAGGTTAAATTTGCAGCAGGCTGTTTGGTATTTAAGCAAGGCAGAGCCTATGTAGTGTGGTTATTCCCCATAAATAGGCGATAACGTAGCATAAATGCCAAACATGCGCTGCCCGAAGGGTTCTGCCTCGGGGCAATTTACTCTTTGTTGCCTACATGGATGTAGGTAAGGGGCGTGAGCAGGACGCGGAAGCTTTACTCGGTTTTTACTTATTCTTACATGGATGTAAGCCAGTAGAATAACGCAGGAGCAGTTATCGAGCCCACTAGGTTACAAACCTCGCGCCGCGATTAAATGGCCCCTAGATTGAACAAATTTTAATCCTGAAAGGTCAACAGGCCCTAGAATAAAATAAGAAAAGGAATAGCTCTAAAATAAAATTTTTTAAGTCATTACAGACATATTGTTATTTATGTTGTAAAGTTTGTGTTAATTGGCATTGAATTTGTATTAAATAATGCTCTCAAGGAAGGGATGGAGTATGCAACGTTGTGTTTTACGAAATACTGACAAGCATGCGAAGAGCTAAGTTTTATAGCTCACAGCTTAAATAAAGTTAAACGCTTTCTTGTGAGAATGTTTAACTGAAATGTAGTGTAAAAACACTGCTTTCAGGACAACTAATACATGTTTATATATAAAAAAAATAACATTGGGCTTTTACTTAGCTTGCTAATGCTTTTATTTGGTACAGCATGCAGCGTCTCGCCTGAAATAAAAACCATTGATGAACAACCTCAAAGTAACTCGCCTGACTACGTATCAATTACAGCCCTTGAACTTGCACAGCTAAAAGATGCCGCAATGCAGTGGCAACAAGCTCGTGAAGGCATAGAGCGAATTTTAAGATTAGAAAAAGAAATAACTTACCTCGTAAATCATATCGATATTATAAACAGTAAAGCTATTGCACAGTCTAATCAAGGGTATAGCAGCAAGTCTGTACGCTCACCACGTAACACACGCAATGTTAAGTCACGCCAACAAGTTAAACAAAATTACAGTAATAAAAAACAAACTGTAAAATTAAATAAACCTAAACATGTATTTGCTTTACAGGTAGCTTCGGTTGACTCAGAGCAAGGTGTGGCTAAAGCATGGCAAGAGCTAAATACTAAAGCAGCACCGTTGTTTAGAGACAAAATATTGACTAACGTAGAAACCGCCAAAATAAACGACAAAATGTTTTACAGGCTAAAACTTGGCTCTTACCAAAACTTTAAAAATGCAAAAGCAGACTGTGACGTATTCAAGTTATATAAACTCGATTGCATAGTAAGTAACTACACTGATAAGCCAGTAAAGCTTTAGCTCACAGTATGTAATATCAATCTGCAATAATACCTAATCAATTTGAAGGATTAGACCTGATGCTAACTTCGCTAATAATTTTTGATAT
Source organism: Pseudoalteromonas sp. RB2-MNA-CIBAN-0110 (assembly GCF_040309305.1). Classification (NCBI taxonomy): domain Bacteria; kingdom Pseudomonadati; phylum Pseudomonadota; class Gammaproteobacteria; order Alteromonadales; family Pseudoalteromonadaceae; genus Pseudoalteromonas; species Pseudoalteromonas sp. RB2-MNA-CIBAN-0110. Next base: position 96,879 of record NZ_JBEOOQ010000007.1, read on the forward strand.
ACGACTGCATGAATGCAGGAGGTAGGGCAATGCAGCAGCAATTAGTGATACCAACTAAATGATGAAATTTTGCCTTGTTATCGATATGGCTTTTCTTACTTCAAGATAGACTACTTAATTAAAAAGTTGCTATAAAGTGGCGCAAAATTTGCTTTGATTTATTATCTTGGTTAGTAGAGTGCTTTTGCAATGCGGTATTTTAAGTCTTGTCATTTAATATCAGTTTTATTCTTATCTTTTTATTTATATGGATGTAGCAGCGCAACTGTAAATAACGAGAGCGTGCAGCATTCTTTAATTACTGATAAACAACTAAAAGAGTATGTTTCGCAGTGGCACTTAGAGCAAGAAAGCATTGGTCGTTTAACTGCTATGGAAGATGATTTACAGCTGTTAATTATGGCGTTATCGTCTCGAAGTGAATTAACTGAAAACCCTCCTTTACTCATGCAAAATAAAACCGATATCACCTATGGTAATCAGCCTTCACAGAATTTGGAACCGACGGCACTAAATAACACTCCCGAAGTAAAAACACCAAACTTACAAAATTCAGAACTCACCTTAACAGATGAAACTAAAATTGGAGCACAGCTTGGTTGGTATTTAAAGCCAGAGCTTGTTAAAGCAAGAGTCGAAAGGCTTAAGCAATTATACCCCAGTGCATTTACTCAATTTAATTTTACTATGTTTGAACGTAAAAATAATAATATGACTTTGTATGGATTACGTGTAGGTCCATTTAAAAACGATGCTCAAGTAAGTGCGTTTTGTTATTTAGCTAATCAGCTTGATCAAGCATGTAATATTGCTGCTTTTGTCGGAAAGCCAATATAATTAATAAATTAGGCCTTTTAAACTTATATAGTATTAAAGTATTTGTACTAATAGTCGATACTAACTATAGTTGGGCAAATATTTGATAAAGCCCATTTTCTTATAAGGATTTAGCATGAAGTTTTATTTATCTGCATTAGCTGTAGCCACCGTGGTCAGCTCGTTTAGCACTTATGCTGCTACAGAGTCATTTGAAGCGAAAGTAACGGTACAAAATGCTGTAGTACTCACAAAAGATAACGATTTAAATTTTGGTACTATTCGTGCTATTTCAGATCCTACAGGCAATCTGCAAGCTACGCTTACAATTAATCCTGATCCTGATGCAACTAATGTTACCTCGCAAGACGACGCTGCTGGTAATGTGGCAACTATATCAATAATTGAAGGTGGTGAAGCGGGTGCTTTTAGTGTGTCAGATGTAGTACCAAATTCTATTTTAACCATTAGCGACCCAGTAAATACTTTAGTACAACCTTTAGCTGGTCAAGGGTTAAATGAACCTGATTTTACTGTAGGTACTTGGACTTACTTTATAACGAGCGGTACTAATGCTGGTGGATTATATACAAGTGCTACGCCCAACCTACAAGCTGGCGTTGATGGCGCTGTATCATTTAATATAGGCGCGACTCTTTCTACTTCATCAAACGCATCAAGTGTGGATTACCCTGATGGTGAGTATTCTGGTAGCTTTAATATTGAAGTGTCATATTAATTAGTGTTTAAACAAACAATGCGCTTTTTGTATGTTTCTGCTTGGCTTTCGTTAATGTTTAGCGAGCAAGCCTATAGCGCAAGCATACAACAAGAAGCGCTTAATTTTGGCACTTTAGTTATCCCTCAAAATAATACTTTAAGCTCTATAACCATTAGCCATGAAGGTGAAACAACCACATTTGGTAATATTTACGTATTAACTGAGGGGAATCCCGCAGAACTTTTATTTACCGATTTACCTCCCCTTACTCAAATATCGTTTAACAAAACGAGTGACTCTACATTGCAAAGTGAAGCGCTAGGAGCTAATAGTGCCAAGTTTTCGGTTGTATTAGTGGATTTACCAAGAACGCAAACTAGCGATGAGTTTGGAGAGCTTTTACTCAAAGTAGGTGGCCGTTTAATAACGACAGGGACTAGCCAAAGTTACTTAGATGGTAGTTTTATTACTGACACCCAATTAGAAATTACGATTGATTACTAAAGGAAAAACATGCTTTATAAAGTTGTAGTGCTGCTCGCACTGAGTGTATGTATTTTAGGAAAAAATGCATACGCAAATTTACTTATCTCTCCAACCCGTATTAGTTTTGATGAACGTCAACGAACCGCTAAAGTTACCGTAATTAATACGGGTGATGAATATCAAACATATCGTGTTTTATGGAGTGAGAAGCAAGCGCAACCTAGCGGTGGCTACATACAGTTGGCAGAGGCTACAAGCGAAAGTTTAAGTTCAATGGCACGTTTGTCACCAAAACAAATGCGTTTAGCACCTGGTGAAAAACAAACAGTAAAAATAGCAATACGTAAACCTAAAGGCCTAGCTTCTGGTGAGTACCGCTCTCATCTTCTATTTCAAGCATTGCCTGGTGAAAATACTAATAAAACAAGCTCAATAAAAGTTAATATGATTATGAGCTACAGTATACCTATTTTGTTACGTAAAGACATTAAACAGCCAGTAGTTGCCATAGAACAAGCTAAGCTAGTGCTAAATGAAAGCAATCAACGTCCTCAGTTTTTATTGAATATAAAACGAGAAGGTAAGTTTAGTAGCTACGGTAAATTAAGTGCTTACTTTGTTGATAGTAATAACGAGCAAGTTAAAATTGCAGAAATTGGTAATTTAAGTATTTATCCAGAAGTAGATAATGCGTTTGTAACCCTTAGTTTATTTAGTGACAAAAATTTAGATAAAGCAGGAAAAGTCATTTTTAAATATGAAGGCAGTCAAGAATATAAAGACCTTACATTTGCACAATACACTCTGCCTTTAACCTCACAATCACTTAATGTTTTAACAGTGAATGACGCTAAATAATTTATTGTATGCACTATTACTAAGCATAAGTAGTTTGCTTAGTAATAGTGTAATAGCTAATCCTAATTCTTCCGTGGAGGATGCTTTAACAACACTACGCGCAATTGAACTAAAGCTAACTAAGCCCGTTGAAGTAATTGATTATAAAAACAAAGAAAATCAGCAACAGCGAATCGCCACAGGCGAGTTATTAATACTTTCGCTTTATTTAAACTCATACTACTTAGGTGAAGTTGCAGCAATTAAAAGCGAGCAAAGTGTACAAGTTAGTTTAAGCGACTTATTTGATATTCTACAATTTGCAATGAATGTTGATGCTAGCAATCGAATTGCTCAAGGTGTTGGAGCAAATCAACAACCTCTTTTTCTAAATGCAGCGGTTACACCCGCTGTATTTACTAGTCCTACACAGAGCTACTTATTAGCAAAAAATCAAATTACCATTGAAGATGATATTTATGTAGATATTCAAAGTTTACATAATGCTTTAAATCTAGAGTTTAATATTGATTACCCAGATTTAGAATTACTTATAAGCTCAGATAGCCCCTTACCGGTTGAACAACAAAGATACAGACAGTCGCGCAACCTTAAATCACCTAACAAAAGATCGCCACCTACGCTGCCATGGAAAGCTAGCCCATATAAAGCGCTATCTTCTCCGGTTGCCGACTTACAACTAAATTTTACCGCGAGCGATGATAGACATTCTACGAACTATTCACTTTTAGGCACTCAAGACTTTGCGTATTTATCTGCAGAGTATTTTTTGTCTGGACGAAGTACTGACTTACTTACCAACTCTAGGTTAACGTTTACAAAGCAAAACTTAGACAAAGAAATAAAAAACAGCTTCATGCCTACTGAAATATCTTTTGGTGATGTTATCGCCACGCAAGTTGGCAATAGCTACAGTAGTCAGTATGCCCGAGGTGTTAAAGTTTCTAATAATGTAACCAATAGAAAAATAGTCAATAATCAAGTTAACTTAAGCGGTGCTATACAGCCAGGTTGGGATGTAGAACTGTACCGTAATGAAATATTAATAGACCAGCAGCTTAGCCTCGCAGATGGGCGTTATATTTTTGATAATATAAACCTATTATTCGGAGCTAATAATTTTGAGCTTATTTTTTATGGGCCTCAAGGTCAAGTTGAGCGTAAAAGTGATTATTACTTTGTGGACGGAAATCAACTTAAGCAGGGACAAGGTAACTATGAATTGTCGGTTACTGAACAAGGCAAGCAATTACTAAATAACAATGTTTCAAGCTCGCAGGGGCAGGGTTGGCAAATTGCGGGTAGATATGAGCAAGGGCTTACAGATAATATATCTGTATACACTGCTACATCAGGTCAAAAAAACACAGATGACGATTTACTTAAGTATGCATTTGGTACCAACATAAGCTTATTTGACCGATTATTATTAAATGCGAATGTTGAAAAAAATAATAACAATGAACAAGAATTTGAATTTACAGCCCGAACTCAAATTGCCGAACAATCACTACTTTTTAGCGCTACAAATCGTACAGACGAACAGCAGCAAGATTTTAACAGCTACCAAATAAATTTAGCTGGTGGGCTAATGAATAATACCTATGGACGCCTTTCTTATCAAAATAACATCCTATATGACGATAGTGATACTAGAGGGCGCTTTAAACAAGTACGCAACCAGTTCAACTACTCATACTCAGGATTTGCACTAAGTAACCAATTGCTGTGGCAACAAGACGATAGCTCTAAGAGTACTTTTGGAACAACACGTTTTCAAAAGCGCTTTGGGAGAACCTACACAAGGTTTGGTATAGATTATAGTATATCGCCAGTAAGTGAGCTTGTTAGTTACGAGGCTGAGTTTAGCCGCAACTTGGGCCGAGATTTACAAGCGGAACTTACTTTAACTGATTCACTTCGTAATAATATTCAATCGGCCGAATTAGGGCTCAATTGGCAAAGCGACAAGTTTAGTTTAACGAGTAACTTAAACTACAACAGTAACGATGATTGGCGGCTCGGCATTTATAGCCGTTTTAGCTTAGGTTTTGATGTTGAACATAATACATATTTTGTCTCTAAGCGCACCTTAACTAACACGGGTAGCTTAATGTTACGCGTATTTTTAGATCAAAATAATAACGGTATTATGGATGATGATGAGCACGGCGTTGCCGGCGTAAAAGTAAAAGGCGTTCACAATTATCGTCAAGCAATTACAGACGAACACGGCGTTGCGCTATTAACTTCAATGCCAGCAAATCGTACAACAGATATAATACTGGATAGAAATAGTTTTGAAGATCCGTTTTTAATACCAGCTAATGAGGGTTTTTCTATTACACCAAGGGCTGGTTTTGTAGAGTATATGGACTTCGCATTAAATAATGCCAGTGAAGTAGAGGGAGTTGTTTATCAACAAAAAGGTGATACAACACAGATCCAACCCTTTGCAAATATAGCGCTGTTGAATGAGAAAGGGGATCAAGTTGCACAAACTCAAGCAGCATATGATGGCTATTACTTATTTACAGACCTTAAACCGGGGCAGTATAAAGCAGTAATTGATGATGAATATAAACAACGCAAGCAGCTAAAAAACACTCAAAATATAACAGTTAATTTATCGCCTCAAGGAGATGTAGTAATGGGCGTTGATTTAACATTAAAGGCGCTCAGTGCAACAACTGGAAGCATTGCCAATGCAGGAAGTTTTAGTTCGTTAAATATCTTAAAAATTTATTACCGTTTAATAGCACCACGAATAGAGCAGCAAGAAGCTTTTTATATGCATGATAAAGCTAAAAATAAATTTATTTTAGCCTTAGCGTACGCAACAAACAGTTCGCCAGAGCTTATTTCTGTATGCGACTCAGTAAAAGCGCAAGGATTAAAGTGTGTTGTTGAAACACATAAAATACTCCATTAAAGGAATTAGGATGAAAAGAGTTCAATGTATATTTTTAATCAGTGCAATGTTGCTAAGTTATGGTTGTGCGAATAATAAAGCAATTGATGGTAGTGCTACTCAGACCAACGTAACTGACGAAAAAAGCTACGTAAAAATAACAAAGCAAGAACTTGAAACTTTAAAAATAAGCTCCCAGCAGTGGCAAAATATGAAGCCAGAACTTGCGCGTTTATTACTTATTGAAGACGACTTAAGCTTACTAATATCGCAACTCAATACAATTGCAAAAGAAAATGAGCAGAAAAATGCACCAGTAATAAAAGCAGAAATCGTTAATACCAACACAATTAATCGCTCCAATTTACAAGTAACAAAACCAGTTGATCCTAAATTTGCTTTACAAGTGCTTTCAATAACGCAAAAAGAACAACTCTCTTTAGCTTTTAGGCAACTTCAAAAAAAGCTTCCTAGCTTACTAGGCGATAATTTTGTGATGAATGTTGAAACAATAAATGTAAAAGGAGTTATGTATAACCGCTTAAAGCTAGGCGCATACATAGACAAAAAAAACGCTATGGGTGACTGTCAAAAATTAAAGAGCCAAAATATAAATTGTTTAGTTAGTTATTACGTAGATCAGCCCTTTACCGCACAATAGCTAAGTCGGCATACAAATTGCTTCATCCTCAGTATGTTTTGAAGAGGATGGCAATTATGCGCCTTTTACTGCCTTTATTATTTTTAAATTTAGCTGCTTGTAACTTGGTGCCGCCGCCAGAACCAAGTGTGCCTACAGATGCACCTAAAGCAGCCATGGCTCCTTTTACGGTTAATGACTATGTAGTTAATTTAACGTCGCAACTTAACCACCTAAACGGAGCATTAAATGCTAATGCACGTGTTGGCGTTAGTAGCTTCTTTTATGCAGATGCACTAGATACAAAATTAGTGACAGGGCAAGCCTCAGGCTTAAGTCAGCAGATCCAAGAAAGTCTGCTTACACAATTTACTCAACTGGGTTATCACACCGTTGAGTACAGACTTGGGAATAACCTCTCTTTATCAGAAAACTCAGACAGTATTTTAAGTCGCGATTTAAGTAAATTACGTAATCGCCAAAATATTGACTTAGTTATCACAGGAACAGTGACTCGTCAGCAGCATGCATACATAGTTAATGCACGACTTGTGAATATAGAAAATAAACAGGTGCTCTCTGCGGGAAGTACCGAGATCCCAATTAATGTAATGTGGGGCAATGAGAAAATTCAGCAGCGTGACGGACTTTTATACCGAAGCGAATACTAATTTGGAGCACAAAATGAAAAACCTATTAATTACATTATGCTTACCACTGGGCTTTGGTTGCTCTCAAATACTAGGCACAATGAATACAGACACCGCAACACCACAAAGTGAGCAAAGCAACCAACTGGTGAGTAACCAACGCGACGTTGCAGCACCTGTTTCTGACGATAACTTATTTCAGTCAGGAATGGCTCCACAAGATAACTACACAAAAGCAACACCGCCAATGCGCAAAAATATTAACCATTATGTGCGCGGCATAATGCAAGACATGGTTGAAAACTTACAGTACGTAAGTGAACAAACACCGTTAGCTGTTTCGAGTTTTATTTTTTTAGATGAAGACTACAACGATGGTAGCTTACTAGGAAACCAAATTGCAGAAAGCTTCATGCATGAATTACACAGCTTTGGTGTACCCGTTATTGATTTTAAAACAACTGATTATATGCGTGTTACCTCAACAGGCGACTTTGTATTTAGTCGCGACTATTTAGAGCTAAATCAAGATCAAAACTTTAAGTATGTACTAGCCGGTACGCTTGTAAACCATCAAGGTGGTGTACTTGTTAATGCACGTATTGTTGGGCTAGAAAGTAAGGCCGTAGTCGGTTCTGCACAAGGGTTTATTCCACAGTCAGTTGTTGATGCGCTTAATAGTAGCTATCGCACTGATGGCATAATGTTAAAACAAGCAAGCAAGTGAGATAATTATGTATAGTAAATTATTTAACCGCTTTATCGTTTTTTTTGCTTTAGCTAATTTAACTGGTTGTGCCTTTACTCAAAATAATGAAAGTGCTGAAATGAATGCATCTTCAACCACACAAGTAAATTATGACTTAGCAAGCATGCTTAAAACAGCCGAGCAAAAATCAACTCAAGATGATGCTAATGGCAATCAATTTACACCACTTCAGCACCATAAAACACTTGCTAACTATGTAGAGCAAATGGCACTTGATTTGGTTGATACGCTTGAGTTTGAAAGTGATACCGACGCCAATATTAATATTGCCGTTACTACCTTGGTCGATCTTGATTCATCGCTTACTAAAAGTAATCAATTAGGTAATCAAATTTCTGAAACGTTAATTCATCAGTTACAAAAGTTTGGTTATGGCGTGGTTGATTTTAAAACCACTCAAACAATAGATGTAAATAGTCGTGGTGATTTTGCTTTTTCGCGCGATATTGAAAAGCTTAGTGAAGATCAAATGGCGAGCCATGTATTAGCGGGTACATTAATTTATCGCAGTGATGCTGTTGTTGTAAATACACGTGTAATTAACGCGCATACAAAAAAAATCGTCGCGAGTAGTCGAAAACTAATCCCAATTTATGTACTAAATAAAGAAGATATATACTTATCAAGCAATTAAGTTCAGTTGTCACTTGATATAAAAAACCAGATGCCGTTATAATTCACACCTCTAAGCACACAGCTTGTTTGTGGCCTCTTAGTTAAATGGATATAACGGCCCCCTCCTAAGGGGCAGTTGCAAGTTCGATTCTTGCAGGGGCTACCAATTAAATCAATGAGTTATATTTTAACCTCCCTCCCTTATACTTTGTGTATAGCGTATATGTAGTAGTGTTGCACTTTTTAATTGAAGGCGTTTAACACTTCTTGCTCACATTTTTCAAGCTCTGTAATCATTGCTTCAAAGTCAGCTTGAATTTGCGTTAGAACGGCTGGTGGATTAAGTCGTTTGATTCTTTTAAATTGAATGCTTTCTTCTTCATCATAGGCGAGTATGGCTAAAGTGATTTTTTCGCGTTCAATACCATTTGAAAATAATCCTTCTGCATCTAATTGCATAAGTACTTTTTCCATTGCTGTAAGCCATTGGTGCCAATTATCCATCGCCTCTATATCTGATTGAAACAAATCAATGCTGTTTTCTAGTTTTTGGCATTCTAGCGTTGTTTCATCAAAGTATTCTGAATAATATTCAAGCGTCAGGTAGTCCTCAGGGTTCCATTTAGCCATGTAAAAGCTACTTACATCGTTGTTGTACTCTGTTTCAAATACTTCTTTTAAATCTGATAAAGTATTAAACATTGGCAGTAATGAGTAGCTACCTGTGTGGTAATAACCCATTACATAAAGATCGTTACCATATTTTTGAATGATGTCTTTAAATGCTTTTTTGGTATCTTGATAAAGTGTTTTTTCGAAGTTTTTAGTATCTAACATGAGGTCATTATTTCTTTTATGATTACAGAAATTTATATGAAAAAGAGAGTGATTAAAACTCACCCTGCAAAAAATAAAATAACCAGAGCTACTACTCTGGTTATTGTAAGTTAATATTAACCATCACTCGTAATTGTATTGATTAACTCACTCAGTACCGCTTCGGCCTTACTTGTTTCTACTTGGCAAGTACCGGCATTTAAGTGGCCACCACCATTATATTTTAAGCACAGCTCGCCAACATTGGTGTTCGAACTGCGGTTAGTGATAGATTTACCAACGGCATACACTACGTTTTGCTTTTTAAGGCCCCACATTTTATGAATCGAGATATTGCAGTCGGGGTACATTGCATAAATAACAAATCGATTTGTGGCGTAAATAGTTTCTTCTTGGGTTAAATCAAGGATCACTAAGTTTTTATGCACGGTAGCGCATTGAGAAATTTGCTCTTTTGCTTTTTCGTTATGCTCGTTATATAAAGCAACACGCTCGGCTACATCTTCCATTTTTAGAATGTCTTGTATGCTCTGATCTTTACACGCATCAATCAGTTTCATCATTAATTGGTAATTTGAAATTTTAAACTCGCGAAAACGGCCAAGTCCTGTACGCGCATCCATAATAAAGTTCATTAATACCCAATCGGTTGGGTTTAATATTTCGTCTTTTGAAAACTGAGCAGCATCGCCTTTATCTACCGCGTCCATCATTTCAACAGAAATATTTGGAAGTTTTTCAGCGCCGCCATAATAGTCATAAACTACGCGAGCAGCTGATGGGGCTTCTGGGTCAATAATATGATTTTTTATGTCGCTTGAGTTACGAACGGTTTCGCTAAGGTGATGATCAAATGCTATATGACAGCCTGCAACGTAGGGGAGGTTGGTCGTAATGTCATTTTCGGTAATGCCTATTTTGCCGTCTTGCATGTCTTTTGGATGAACAAATAAAATATCGTCAATTAGGTCTAAGTCTTTAAGCAATACGGCACACACTAAGCCATCAAAATCGCTGCGAGTGACTAGTCTAAATTTATTATTGGGCATAGCTATTCCATCTTTTTAATTGAATTATCAATTAAGTGTAACAGTTAAATTTTTTTTTGAGAGATCAGCTTAAAAAAATTATAAAAAAAAGCCAAAACGTTAGTTTTGGCTTTTACTTAGCAAGTTTGTATGTGTAGTAAATAGGTTATGCGCCTGGGCCACATTCCATACATGAATTTACAATGTCTGGGCCAAATTTAAGTTTGGCATTTAAGTCGCGAAGGGCGGTACGTAACCCTTCTTCAATTACTGGGTGGTAAAATGGCATATCAAGCATTTCTGGTACGGTCATTTTGTTTTGTACAGCCCATGCTAGTAAGTGAGCGATGTGTTCGGCTTGTGGGCCAATAAATTCTGCACCTAAAAATAAACCTGTACCTTGCTCTGCGTATACTCGCATATGACCTTTGTTTTTAAGCATTACTCGGCTACGACCTTGGTTTTCAAAGCTGACTTCGCCTACTTCAAAACAACCGCATGGGCCTAATCGGTCAGTAATTTGCTTGTAGCTTTCGCCTACCATTGCTATTTGTGGGTCGCTAAATACAGCTGCAATTTTAGCTCTGCGCAGACCTATACGTACATCTGGGAAGCGCCCTGCATTTTGACCTGCAATAGCACCTTGGTCTGATGCTTCGTGTAACAATGGGAGCATGTTACTCGCATCGCCTGCTATAAATATGTTTGACTCACCACACTGCATTGTATGTGTGTCTGCGTGCGGTACGCCGCGTTCATCAAGTTCAATGCCTGTGTTTTCAAGGCCTAGTTTATCTACGTTAGGTACTCGGCCTGTGGCTGCAAGTACGTAGTCAAACTGTTCGGTGTGTTTTTCACCTTGTTTGTCGGTGTAAGTTAGCTGTGCTTTGTCGCCAACTTGCATCATGTCAGATACGTTTGAGTCGGTATCTACAAAAAATTCTTCAGCAAAAACAGTATTTGCGTAGTCTTTTACGACTGGATCTGTAAGTGGGCCAATTGCGCCGCCTACACCAAATAGTTTTACATTTACGCCTAGTCGGCTAAGTGCTTGGCCAATTTCAAGACCTATTACACCAGGGCCAAATACAGCGACTGATTCTGGTAGATCATCCCAATCAAATACGTCGTCGTTTATAATAAGTTTGTCGCCAAAGTTATTAAATACGCCAGGGTACGAAGGGCGTGAACCGGTGGCAATTACAAAGCGTTTTGCTGTAATAATTGTGTGGTCGTCTATTTGTATGCGGTTTGTGTCTAAAAATTTAGCGTAACCACGAATTTTATCACCATCTGGTAATTCATCTACGGCTTCTACTACGAATCCTGCAAAACGATCTCGTTCACTTTTAACGCGTGCCATAACTGCTTTGCCATCAATGATAGGCTTTGAGCTATGAACACCAAATGCAGGTGCCATTTCAATTGCGTGTGCAGCTTCAGCGGCTGCAATCAATAACTTACTTGGCATACAACCAACACGTGCACATGTGGTGCCGTATGGGCCTGATTCGATCATTAATACATTTTGTGTGAACTGTTTAGCATTACGATAAGCACTTAAACCAGCAGTGCCTGCGCCTATAACAACAACATCGGTTTGCAATTCTTTCATAGTATTTTTTCCTCTAATAAATAGGGGCATAAAAGCCCCTATTTTTTACCTACTAACGTTAGGTATTTAATTTACTTATTAATTAAGCAAAGTATTTTTCTAAGTCGTCTGAACCACCGATGTGTTTACCACCAATGAATATTTGTGGAACAGTGTCACGACCAGATACAGCTTTTAGACTTGTTAGTGATGCGCCTGCACCCATAACAATCTCTTCATATGCGAAGCCTTTTTCTGCAAGAAGCTCTTTTGCTTTTTTACAGAAAGGACAGCCAGGTTTAGTAAAGATGCTTACTGGTTCTGGTTTAGCTTGCTTAGGGTTGATGTAATCAAGCATTGTGTCTGCGTCAGATACTTCAAACGGGTCACCTGGTAAATCTGGTTCGATAAACATTTTGTCAATCACGCCATCTTTAACAAGCATAGAGTATCTCCAGCTGCGCTTACCAAAGCCTAGGTCGTTTTTATCTACTAACATGCCCATGCCGTCAGTAAATTCGCCGTTGCCGTCTGGTAATAAAGTAATGTTTTGCGCTTCTTGATGCTCAGCCCATGCGTTCATTACAAAGGTATCGTTTACTGATAAACATACAATTTCGTCAACGCCGTTTTGCTTAAGTACGCCTGCTAATTCGTTGTAACGTGGTAAGTGAGTTGATGAACATGTTGGTGTGAATGCACCTGGTAGTGAAAACACTACAACAGTTTTACCTTTAAAAATGTCATCTGTTGTTACTGATTTCCAATCGTTATTTTGACGAGTTGCAAATGTAACACTTGGGATTGTTTGACCTTCGATATTGTTTAACATAGTTTTTGTTCCTCTTGATTTGTTGATAGCCATTATGGTGAATAATTAAATATAGTTCCAATCGTTTGTTTGTATTAAACTGATAGTTATAAACTATCACGTAGAGCTGAATATGAACTTAAAAGATTTTGAATATGTAAAAGCAATAGCGCAATATAAACATTTTCGCAAAGCTGCCGATGCATGTTTTGTTAGTCAGCCTACATTAAGTGGCCAAGTAAAAAAACTCGAAAATGAGCTTGGCGTTACTCTGTTTGATCGCTCAACCAAGCAAGTTACCTTAACAGCTAAAGGTGAACGTTTGTTGACGCAAATAGAGATTATTTTAGAACAAACGCAAATACTCAAAGAACTTGCTGCTACTTCTAACGAGCCTCTACAAGGTAAATTAACTATTGGTATTATTCCTACCATTGCGCCTTACTTGTTGCCTGCGTTACTAACATCGATGAAAGCGGCATTTATTGATAGCCAGTTTTCGTTTATTGAGATGCAAACAGCAACAATTTTAGAAGCTTTAAACAAGGGTGAACTCGACTTTGCTATTTTAGCCGATGTGCCAGAGCTTATTAATTACCATACGGTTGCTTTATACAAAGAAGATTTTTTAGTGGCGGTATCACACGATAACGCGCTGTCTAAGCATAAAAAAGTAGCGCTGAGCGATCTTCAAGGATGCAGCCTATTAATGTTAAGTGATGGCCATTGCTTTAAAGATCAAGCCCAAAAGTTTTGTTTTTCTGCAGGAGTCGATGTATCTAACCAGTATAAAGGTAATAGTTTAGAAACATTATTAGCGTTAGTGGCTATGGATGACGGTATTACATTTGTACCAAAGTTGGCATGTACCGACCGTGTAGGGATTGATTACTTGCCTATATTCCCTAATCAGCAGCGTAATGTGGTGTTTGCATGCAGAAAGCATTATCCGCATTTATCTGGTGTAGAACAATTGGGCGAGTGGTTATCGGCTCACCCTAATTTAAAAGCTAAATTGAGTAAAAAACTCTAAATATCTTGGCTGATTATTTCTACTACATCGTTAATTTGCACGCCAGGTAGCGGTTTGTCATCAATACTGACTGCTACTGCGGTTTGCTGATAAAGCTGCTCTACGCGAATTTTATTAAGCGTGGTGATGGTGTGCGGCATAACATTACCTGCCGCGTCGGTTAAATAGTTATGGTGCGCAATGCTTAGCATTTGGCCTTTTTTTAACCCATGAGCTTTACCCAAGTTAATAACGATTTTGCTATTTTCCATATGCATTATTTTACCTTGAGTAGGTAAACACGCCATGGCTGCTTGAATGTCATAACTTACTGTTTGGTTGATATCGGTTATGCTTTGCCCATAAGGCGATTGCCAAAATCTATCACTATTAACATCAACTATGGTTGTTTTTTCAAATGGCCAAATTGCTTGAGTATGGTAACTATTTTGCCAAAGTTGCTCATAGGTAGTGCCATCAAATAATACAAATTCAATGTTGTAACTGCGCTCATACGCCTCGTCTTGCCAAAATGCATAATCGTTATTGAGTTTGTCGCTAGTCGAAAGGCTGGTTATTTGGCTAAGCAGAACATATTGAGCGTTACTGCGCGAAGATATTTCTTCTAATTGAGCGTTTGAATAGTCGTGCTGCTGCGAAAAGTATTTATCAACGCTTATTGCATTATTATAGTAAGCAATAGGCACTGCGCTCATTTTTGATTTTTGCAGTGAGGTAAAAATATTTTTGCTAATCGCTTTGCTTACGTCAAATATTTGACCCATTTTAGCGTGTTCACGATGAACAAGTTGGCTTTGTGTAACGGCCACAAACTTATTAAAGCTATTTTGTGGGCATTGCTCTGTTTGAGAAAATATATCGAGTCGTAATGTAATAGCAAATTTATTGTCGTATTTATTTTCGCTGACTAGTTCAATTTTTTGAATCTCGCCGTGGCTGCTAATTTTTAGCTGATCTTGCATTAACACGCCATCTACCAAGGTTTGTACAGAGCTAACCCGTGCGCCAGAGAACACTAGCGCTTGTGTAATCGCATCTTTTATAGCGGCAGATTTAGCTGCGCTCGTATCACCATTTTGAACGTTCGCATGGCCTGTTGATTCATACCACTGCGCTTTAGTAAAAGGGGAGAAAGTTAATAATGCCGTTGCACTTAACCCTGCAAATGCCAATGATAAAAACGACTTCATACTTTTACTCCAATTAAACGTTAGCTATTAACTAGGTAGAGCAAGGACTGTACCAATGTTATTTGGTAATTATTAGTAATGCTATAAATGGCATTAAACGTGCATATGTACTGCTAATTACTATACAAGGGCTAAATGCTATGCGAGCAATTTCATTACTTATTACACTTGGGTGTTTAACCTTAGGTGGTTGTAGCAGCGTTTTTGATAAGCATGTTGAATATAAATATGTAGAGCCAAATAATTACCCCGTTTTAAAAGCGATAGGGTATGCACCTATTAGCTTGCAAAAAGGCGCTAACCTGTCGCAAAAGCAACTTATGGCAATTAAGGCTTCTAAGCTTGAGGCTTACCGCGAGCTTACTGAGCAAGTATATGGGCAAAAAATTACCGCCGGAACAACGGTGGAAGGTTCAATTGCTCAAGACGATTACTTAGAAAGTAAAGTGCAGGGGCTTATTAAAGGTGCACAAATAATTAAAACTTACGCAGTAGATGACACTTACGTGACCGAGCTTGAGCTTAATATGAAGCGTGTGCACGATTTATACATAGGTGAAGTAAAACCACGCGAAGTTAAAAAAGTAACTTATTACTAATCATTAAAAAAGTTATTCAAAATATCTCATCCTCTTATATTGAGTGCTATGCTGTTGTTAGGATTAATTTTTAAGCAGATTGCGTAGTGCTCAACAGATGTATTTTATTGCCACTTATATTAACAGTGGCTCTGTAAATGGCGTTTAAGCCAACTTATTTAAATCCTAAATTATTTATATGGTGCAAAGCCAATTTGCGCTACCTATTACTGTTTTTTGTACTCTCTAGTGGTGTGCTTGCAAGCCGACTAACTATTCAATTTAATACCTTTATTGAGCTGATGGGTCAAAAATATGGACCTGCGCGAGCGGCTGTTGCACGTAACTGGCAAAGTATGTTGGTACAAACTCAAAACAAACCAGAGCAACAACAAATTCTTATTGTTAATGATTTTTTTGCGCGTAATTTACGCTATCAAACTGATATTTTGCTATGGAAACAAAACGATTATTGGGCAACCCCTTTAGAAACGTTAGGCAGAGGCCTAGGTGATTGTGAAGATTACGCAATAGCAAAGTATATAAGCTTGAGAGCCCTAGGGGTGAGTGACGACAAGTTACGCCTTATTTATGTAAAAGCAAAAATTGCGGGCACTAACAAAACGCAAGCACATATGGTGTTAGGTTATTTTGTTACACCAAACGCTCAGCCACTTATTTTAGACAGTTTAATAACAAAGGTTTTACCTGCTGCAAAACGTGTAGATTTAAGCCCTGTTTTTAGCTTTAACAGCCAAGGTTTATGGGCTAATAATTCAACCAAAAGTGTAGCCAGCCCAACAGCAAGACTTTCACGCTGGCGTAAAATTTTGGAGCAGACAACCAAAGAAGGAGTTATGTGGTAATGGCATCATTTTCCTTATCTAAGTATCTTAAAAAACGAAAAATAACACTCAGGCAAGAGCTGTGGATTGCATTATTAATTGTTATTTTTGTAGGCTTTATAAGTAGTGTTTTAATTAGCACTAATTCGGCTAAAAGTTATTTTTCGACCCAGCTGTACTTAAAAAATGTAGATAACGCCAGTTCACTCGCGTTAATGATCAGCCAATTAGACAAAGACCCCGTTGAGCTTGAATTATTAGTATCGGCCACATTTGATACCGGTCACTATAAGCGAATAGAACTACAAAACCCTAATGGTGAGGTGATTGTTAAACGCACGTTTACCGATGAACTCGAAGCGACGGCTCCGCAGTGGTTTAGAGCAATGTATGGATTAAATGTACAGCCAGGGGTTGGGCAAGTAAATAATGGTTGGCAGCAATTTGGTACTTTGTTTATAGAAAGCCATAGTCAATATGCTGAGCAAGCCTTATGGGAAAGTGCGCTTAAACTATTTTTTAGTTTTTTAATTGTCGCTTTTTTTGCTTGTATAGTTAGTGCTTACTTTTTAAGTAGGATATTAAAACCGCTAGATGATGTTGTGTATCAGGCTAATGCATTTGGTGAAAAACGTTTTATTAAATCCACCGTCCCTCGTACATTTGAATTTGCACGTTTAGTGCAATCAATGAACCAGTTATCTACCCGTTTTAGTCGTATTATTAAAGAAGATAATAAACGTTTAGAAGAGCTTAGATTTAAATCGCAACACGATGAGCTAACTGGTTTAGCAAATAGAGAATACTTTGGTGCAACACTTGAGGCTCACTTACAGAAATCGAAAGATCATGCCCATGGTGCCTTGTTTTTATTTAGGGTTGTTAACCTCGATCGCGTAAGTGAGGAAGTGGGACGAGTAGAAATGGTTAATTTTCTACGTCGATTTTCACAGATGTTGGTTAGCTTCTTAGAGAGCAATCAAGAACACTTTTCTGAAAATTACATTGCACGTATTTCTCACAGCGATTTTACCGTTTTATTTAGTGATATTGATGATATTCAAGCAATCAGTGAACGTATTTTATTGATGCATCAATCGTTTGTTGAAGAGTATAAAAACGTTAAGCTAGCGATACCTCACAGCTGTACTTATATTCAAAAAGACGATACGCGATTTGATGTATTAAAGCGTGCGGATGAACTTTTAAAATCATCGGGTAAACAATCTGATGTACAAGCAAAAGTAGCTCAAATCAAGCAAGAAAGTGAGCTGTTTGATAATGCAACTAGCTGGAAAAATGCCATAGAAGAGGCACTCAACAATAATAATTTAGAAATAAATACTTACCCAGTAACGAGCTTTACAGGGCAGGTAATGCAAAATCAATTAGGGTTGAGCCTAAAGCTTGGTGGGCAAGTATACCGTGCTAGTTACTACTACCAGTGGGCTAACCGATTAAAGTTATTAGCGCGTTTAGATTGGGGTTTAATTAAGGCGTTGGTGGCTCATTATAGTATTGAGCCACCAAGTGAACTGATTTCGGTTGAATTATCTGCTCAAACGTTACTTGATGATGCTGCACTTGCTTCGATTCTTACGTACCTTTCGGCGTTTCCTGATTTAGCCTCTAAAATTTGTTTTGATATTCGTGAAAGTATTGCCGTTAGCGAAATTGAGATATTTAAAGATTTTTGTGAGCAGGCTCGATGTATGGGCGCTAAGGTAGCATTAAAACGTGTGGGCCCTGAATTTACTAAAATTAATAAAATTCAGGAATTTGGTCTTGAAATGATTAAGGTTGATAGTGTTTACGGACACAATATTAGTTACAGCCAAGATAACCAAACATTTCTGCGAGGAGTGTGCACGTTAGCGCATTCTATTGGCATTAAAGTGGTGGCTCAAGGTGTAACAAGCCAAGATGATATAGATACGCTTATTAACTTAGGTTTTGATGGGGTTATTAAAGAGTAAGTAATAGGCATTAACGGTGCGGTTAATGCCCTTTTACAACTAACATTAATTGAATACGGTCGCGAACTTTTAGCTTATTAAATATAGAGCTCATATGCTCTTTAATTGTGCGTTCTGTAATATTTAAAGATTCTGCAGCTTGCTTATTAGTTGCACCTGTTACAACAATATCAACTACTTGACGTTCTCGCTTTGTGAGTACATCAAGCTCGCATGTGCTCGCATATTTAAACGGTGTATTTGATAAAGCTCCTACTAAGTTAGATAGTAATTGTCCTGGTAACCATATTCCGCCAGTACAAATTGTCTCAAGTACTTGTTCAATAATTACTTTAGTAGCGAGTGCTTCTACGTACCCCCTAGCTCCTGCTTCAAGCGCACTTCTTAGTTGATTTATTTCTAGCTCGTTAGTCATAACTATAACCAGTAAACGTTGCTGAGAATACTTTTTAACAAGCTCAAGCCAATTAGGTGTGCCGGCTAAAACCCAAATAATACTTGATGCCGTGACTCTGTGTGGTTCTTTTGTGAATATCAAACAACCAGGAAACGCTGTATGCCAGTGTTTCGATTCAAATTCAGGCTGTGTAATAAAAATACTTTGGCGCATTACTTCTCCATTTATAAAATGTTTTAACGCTCTGTCATTGCTTGCGATGTAGCTCTAAGAACCGGTTTTAAAATATACTCAAGTACGGTTTTTTTACCGGTAATAATATCCACTTGAGTGGTCATTCCTGGAATAATAGTCAGCTCTTTTGAAAAATTATTTTTGGTGGTTTTTAGCTGCACCAAATAAAAGGTATTCTCGCGGTCATCTGTAATTGTATCGGCACTTATATGTAATACTTCGGCTTCAAGGCCACCATATACGGCAAAGTCGTAGGCACTAAATTTTATCATTGCAGATTGCCCAGGGCGTAAAAATGCAATGTCTTTAGGCGGGATTTTTGCCTCTACTACAAGTTGATCGTCAAGCGGGACAATTTCCATAACATCACTACCTGGCTGTAAAATACCGCCAACAGTATTAACTAATAATCGTTGTACAGTGCCTTTAACAGGAGAGCGTATTTCAGTTTGAGTTACTTTATCGGCTAAGCCAGATTCAGTTTCTTTAATTGAATCTAGTCGCAGTAGCGCTTCGGAGAGTTCATTGTTCCAGCGGTTAATCATAACGAGCTCAACTTCGGTTACCTTATTTTTAGCTTCGTTAATGGCCGAAAGACTCCTATTTATAACTGCTTTGGTTCTGTTTATCTCGCCGTTTAAATCAACTATTTGACGCTCTAAACGAATAATATCTATATCCGAAATAGCACCGGTGCGTAACAATGGGCGGGTCACTTTAAGCTCCCTGTTTGTTAAGCGTAGCGCGCTGGTATGTTGCTGAAGTGCCGCTTTTGCTTCAATATAATCTTGGTGTCGCTGCTCTAGTTGGCGTTTGTGTATACTTACCTGTTGCTTCAACTCTTGGCTGTTACTCAAATAAAGAGAGCGTTCGTGTTGAACCACCTGAGGTGCATTTTTTATAACATCTTCGTTAAATACGAGCTCCTTTTTTTGAGTGAGCGCTCTGAGCCTCGCAACTTTTGCACTTAACGATTCAACCTTGGATTGATTTTCTCTAAAGCTAGAAATAAAGCGGGTAGGGTCTATTTTAATGAGTACATCCCCCTCGTTTACTATTTGGCCTTCTCGGACATTTATTTTTTCGACCATACCGCCGTCATAAGATTGAATAAGCTGTAATTTATTAGAGGGAATAACACGGCCCTCGCCACGAGCAACTTCATCCAAATTAGCAAAGCCAGACCACACAACAAGGCATATAAACGTTAAACAAATTAGATAAAGTAGTAACCTAGCGCTTGCTGGTTCCTGCTGCATTTTTTCCCACTGTGCATCTACTACCCAGTCTTGAGTATTTGGCGGTGAAATCCATCCTTTAAATAGTTTATTAAATACGGATGGCTTACCTTGTTTTCTTGCTTCTATTGCTTTGCTAACAGATTCAAAAGAGCGTTGTTCAAGTGGTTTTTTGTTATCACTCATGAGGCTTGCTCCACGGTTTTATTATTTAACGCCGCAATTACTTTTTGTTTTGGTCCATCAGCAACTACTTTTCCGTTATCTAAAACTATAATACGGTCAACAAGCTCGAGTAATGATGAGCGATGAGTCACTACAATTAGGGTTTTATCTTTAGAATAATTTTTTAAATTGTTAATAATTTTACTTTCACTATTGTGATCTAGCGATGAAGTTGGCTCATCTAGTAATAGTATTGGTGGGTCATTAATTATGGCTCTTGCCATACCTACTGCTTGGCGTTGTCCTCCTGATAATTGGCGGCCTTGCTCGCCTACTTGTAGATCAAATCCGTCTGGGTGCGAATTAATTAAATCAAATAATTGGCTTCGCTCACAGGCTTCAATAATTTGCTCGTCTTTGGCATGCCAAGCGCTTATCGTAAGGTTGTCTTTTAAGGTCCCATAAAACAGGGCAACGGTTTGCGGTACATAACCAATATTATGGCGAAGCTCTGCAGGGTCAATTTGATGTATATCGTTATTGTCCATCAAAATTGCTCCTGAACAGGGTTCATATAGCCCTAAGATAAGCTTTTCTAATGTACTTTTACCTGAGCCATTACGTCCTAAAATTGCAACTTTTTCACCAGCTTTAATTTTAAAGCTAACGCCGTTGAGTGCATTATGAGATTCGTCAGAGTATTTAAAACATACATCTTTAAATTCTATATCGCCCTTTAAAATAGGGTGGCTTAACCAATGCTTACCAGGTGGGCGCTCGACCTCTTTTTCCATAATCTCATTTAGTGACTGCATTGCTATTGCGGCATGATGATATTGCGCTAAAACAGCGGCTGACTGCCCAATAGGGCCCATAGCACGAGATGATAATAAGTAGGCTGCAATTAATCCGCCTTGAGTTAGCTCACCTTCAATAACGAGGTGTACGCCTATTATCATTATTATCACGCCTACACATTGCTGTATCCACGATGCTGTATTTGATATGGAGCTTGAAACGAGTCGGCTTTGTGCGTTTACTTGCGCAATGTAAATGGTCGACTTTTCCCATACAGATTGTGTTTTACACTCTGAGTGAAAGCTTTTTACATCTTCAATGTTGGTTAAACTTTCTACTAATACTGCATTTCGCATTGAGCTTGCTTTCATTGTTTGCTCTGAAAGAGCTTCAAGTTTGCGGTGTGCGGCTATAGCGTAAGCTAATAATATAAGTGCGCCCGCTATAATGGGTAAACTTAGAGGTACGCCAATAATGGCGATAACAATTAAATATAAAACTACGAATGGTAAGTCGACTAATGCGACAAGCGTTATGGAGCTAAAAAAGTTACGTACAGCTTCAAATGATTGAATATTGCTAGCAAAGGAGCCAGCTGATGATGGACGGTTTTTTAGTTTCATACCTAATACCCGCTCCATAATTACAGCCGATACTTTTACATCTATTCTGCTTGCAGCAAGCTCTACAAAATAGCCTCTTACTAAGCGCAAAACAAAGTCAGCAGTGAGTGCTATTAAAATACCAATGGCAAGTACCCAAAGGGTTTCTGTTGCATGGTTAGGCACTACGCGGTCATATACGTTCATTACAAATAAAGGCATAGCAACCGACAAAAAGCCCAACGCAATAGCTGAAATGATTACGTCTTTATAAAGTGAGCGGCACTCTTTAATTACTCCCCAAAACCATCCGTCTTTTGATAGTTTTTCAAGTACGGGTGTTCGCTCATCAAATGCAAATTCTGGTTGTGCATAAATAATTAAACCAACACTGTTGCCTGCTAATTCATCAATGCTTTGTTCGATAACTGATTCGGTAAGCTCTGGGTAAATTACACTCACCAACTGCTTATCGTAATCAATAGAATTAATAACACAGGCTTGATTGTCTTTTAAAATTAAGATGGCAGGTAGCAGTGCTGTATTAATTTTTTGTAGTGGCTTATTAACTACTTTCGATTTAAAGCCAATGCGCTTAGCTGCGCGCGAAAAACCTGATGGAGTAAGATTTCCATCAGTTAGAGGAAGTCCATTTAATAGTGCTTCTCTTGAAAACTCTTTATCATGATGGCGACATAAAACTGCTAGGCAGTCAACGAGTATGCCACCATGATCAAGTACATCGTTTAATTCCATAAACCATCCAATGTTATGTAGAACTGCATGCGGTTGTTACTACTAAACCTAAACTCGAGAAATAAATTTAGCTTAAATATTTCAAGCCGAGTTTAGGTTATTTACATAACGTTAATTGACTTAGCTATCAGTAATTACAGCTTCGATACGTCGATTCGCAGCATTTGCTCTTACTGATATTTTGTTTACTCGAGGTTGATCAATACCGTACCCGAACGATTTAACACGTTTTGGTTTTATATCGAATTGTTTAATTAGAATTTCAGCAACGGCAAACGCACGTTTTTCAGATAGTTTGCGGTTATATGTTCGATCTCCATCTAGAGAAGCATGACCTTGTATTTCAACCTGCTTATTTGGGTTTTCTTTTAAAAAATCTGCAAGCCGACTAATTTCTTGAATATATTGAGACCTTACATCGCTTGAGTCAGCAGAAAAAGGGATACCAATCTCTATATTCGAGGTTGATGCGCTATAAATTGTACAGCCAGATAAATCAACATTAGTTGACAGCGGCGTACTCGGACAAGTGTCTTGCTCGTTTGGTACGCCGTCACCATCATCATCTAAAAAGCTACTTGGTGTAGTGTCGGTTTCCAACGGTATATCTAAGTACCTTGGCATAGCGGTTACACTCATGTAGGCATTATCTTGCTTCGCTTTTTTTTGTAGAAATGCCTTGCGGCTAAAGGTGGTTGCTACATCGTAACTCGGACAAATATTTTGTGCGTTATGCACAATAGGATCGTCAGTTAGCTCTTTTAATGTAGGGTATTTACCTGACATTACGTCAAGTGCTGGCAATAATTTCCCCATTTCTTTTAGCATAGTTAAAATAGCCGATTGGCGGTCGTATAGCGCAACTATGTATGAACGTGTTGATTGGAACGATTCGTTTTCGGCATCAAGTACGTCTAGTAGAGTTCGTTGGCCTATATCAAATTGATCTTTATATGCAATTTTAACTTTAGTTGATGATTCGCGGTGTTGATTAAGCGCTGGCAACTTTTGCTCTAGTATAGTGACGTTGTAGTAGGCAATTTGCAGACTTTGACGAATATCAATACAGGCTTGATCTCGTTGATATTTTGCAATGTTTATATCTTGATAAGCTTGTTCTAAATTAGCGCTATCAAGACCACCGTTATACAAGTTATAACTAATATCTATGCCGACTCGCGCTTCTGTTCTGGTTTCATTTTGACCAAGCTCATCTCTATCTTGGCTACCGTAGCGGGCAGATAAATCTACGTTAGGATGAAAGGCCGCTTTTTGTGCTTTGGCGTTCGCCTTTTGCGCTTCAATATTATACAAAGAGGCATAAAATGAAGGGCTGTTTTTGTAGGCGACGTCTAGCGCTTGGTTAACCGAAATTGGTATATTGTTTTCATCAAGGTCAGCTTGCTTTATATCGTTCATAGGTAGCTCACCTACAACTCTTAGGTAGCGAGCGCTTACATCATGTAAATTTGAGTACTCCGTTAATACATTAGATTGCGCTAGAGATAAACGTCCACTAATTTGTTCTAAATCGGCAGCGCGCGCTACACCGGCGCTTACGCTTTGTTCTATTTGTTGGTATACAGACTCGTGCTCTTGTAAATTAGCTTCTGCAAGTTGTACTAACTCTTTGAATTTTTGTACGTCAAGTAGTGCAATCGAGGCTTCAAGTGCTGTTTGTTCTGTTTGAGAAATAAGCTCAAAGTACCTAATAAGTTGAATACGTTTAAAACGGTCAACTGTATTAGATGTTCTAAAACCGTCATAAAGCATTTGAGTAACGCTTAATTCGGCTGTATTACGGTTATATTCTTCTTCAATACCGTAATTTCTTCTTTCATATCCTGCACTTGCTGATACATCAACACTTGGTAAATAACCTGAACGGGCAGCATCCACTCCATAAATAGAAGATTTAAAAGCATGCCATGCTTCTTGTACTTCAGGATTGTTTTCAATCGCTTTACTTGAGACGTATGTAAGTGGCATTGCTGATTGTTCGTTTGCATGCACGTAGTTTGATAAAGTTACGGCTGTAATCGCTAATCCGATTAACATAGTCCCTTGATGCTTTTTAAAAGTGTTTTTTATAATCATTTCTTCCTCTTAGATCCTGTTAAGACCGAAAATACTCTTTTAAATATTTAGTAAAGGAGTGCTAATTTTGCAAGTAATCTTTTCGGGTAGCATGAAAAAAAATTTCTACCACTTTTTTGTTGATTTTTTATTTTTGAATTTTTCTTCTAAACCTGTACTTGAGTCCAGTATCTATGTGCTTTTTTTGTTCTACCTTTAATTTATTAGATTGTTATTTTAAAAAGTTTGAGGGTACCTAAATGGAAGCAAATCAACTTGTAGTTATTGATATTCAGGGTTCGGCGGGTGTTGTGTTGGATGATGGATCAATAAGAGCGTTAAACGTTGGTGACATTATTACCGTAGGTGATTTAGTTGTTACTGCTATTAAGTCGTCGTTACAAATAGATGTGCAAGGTGAAACCTTATCTATACCCGCAAATCAAAAGGTAAAAATAACACCAGACCTATTAGCTAAAGAAGCAAGAGACTCTAGCGAAACAACTGTTTTTGATGAAAGTTTAGATGAAGCAATCGCAAGCTTAGATTTAGGTACAGAACAAGACTCATCAACGGCGGCTAATTCAGATGTAACAGATTTTTTAGATGCATTAGAGGGTGATGGGGACATTTTAGATAATTTAGAGGCAACAGCCGCTGGTGGCGGTAATGCAGCTGGTGCAGATGGAGGTAGTTCGTTTGTACAGTTAACCCGAATTTCTGAAAGTGTTGATCCTAGTAGTGTTACTTTTGATTCTTCTTTTGATCAAAGCGCTACTGAAGCTTTTAATTTAAGAGATACCTCTGATGGTATTGTGCCTGACGCAACTTCGGCTTCTATTTCACTTAATGAGCTGGGCGTTACTAATTCATCACAACCAACAATTACCGGTACGAGTGAAAACTTAATTGGCGAAACGGTTAATGTAACGGTAACTGATGTTGATGGAAATTCTCAAGTAGTTAGTGTTGTGATTGGCCCTGATGGTACCTTTGAAATAACCCTACCAACTCCAGTTGCGGATGGTCCTGTGACCGTTGTTGTTGAGGCGACAGATCCTGTTGGCACCCCTATAAACGACACTATTTCTATAGAAATTGATACAACACCTCCGCTTATTGCTATTGATCCTGTTGCCGATTCTGCTTCGCAAACAGTGACAATAACAGGGACTGTATCTGGGTTGAACACTGGTGATAATGTGTCGGTCACGTTAACGGATAGTGCAGGTACGGTACAAACAATTGTTACTCAGGTTGATGCACTAGGAAATTGGGTTATTACTACTACCTCACCTTTATCTGAAGGAGAGTTTAACGTAAGCGCAGTGGTGATTGATGCCGCTGGAAATCAAGCTGTAGATCAAGCTTTAGCGAATGTAGATTTAACTGCTCCGGTAATCACAGTAAATGTAACTGATGAAACAAATAACGCAACACCACCACTTTTTGGAACAACAAATGGTGTTCCTGAAGGCACGCAAGTAACAATTACTGTTACAGATAGTGCAGGACAAATACAAACATTAACAGCGGTTACTCAAGCCGATGGAAGCTGGAGTGTAGAAGTTGGGACTCCTTTACCTGAAGGTGATTTTACTGTTGATGCACAAGTAAGCGACAGTGTAGGAAACTTAGCATTAGCAAGTGATTCAGGAGTAGTTGATTTAACGGCGCCTACGGTACAAATTAATAATATTAACGACACTCAAGACACCACGCCAACTATTACAGGTAACGCGCAAGATGTACCTGCTGGCTCTATTATTAGTGTGGTTATTACCGATTTTAATGGTCAAACTCAAACATTATTAACCCAAACTAACGCTGATGGTGATTGGTCTGTTGACGTAACTACGCCATTGGCTGAAGGGCAGTTTGAGGTTGATGCAAGTGTAAGCGATGCTGCAGGTAATCAAGCCCAAGCAAATAACCAAGGTGTTGTTGATTTAACAAATCCAGATATTACCGTTACTGCAATTGCTGATACTAACGATACTACACCAACATTTGTAGGTAGGGTAGAAGACGCTCCAGCGGGCTCTGTAATTACAGTATTAATAACCGATATAAACGGTAGCGTACAAACTTTAACTACTTTATTAAATGAAGATGGTACATGGAGTGTAGATGCTAATGAAATCTTGCCAGGTGGTGAGTTTACAGCAACTGCGTCAGTAACCGATGCTGCGGGTAATGAGGCTACTGCGCAAACAAACGGCGAAATAACGTTTGCTCCTATTTCAATTCAAATCGATGCAATTGCTAATACTAACGATACCACTCCATTTTTAAGTGGTAACACCGGTAATGTGCCTGCAGGTACTACCATTACTTTAACTATTACGGCAAGCGATGGCAGTACATTTACATTACTAGCAGTGACGCAAGCAGATGGTTCATGGACTGCACAAGTAACAACCCCTCTGCCTGAGGGCGACTTTACTGTAGTTGCAGCGGTTATAGATGACTCGGGCAATGAAGCGCAAGCAAGTGCAGTAGGTAATGTTGATTTAACTGTAAGCATTAATTTTATTATTGATACTAACGATACAACACCAACAATTAGCGGCTCTACCCAAGATGTAGAGCCTGGTGCGTTAGTAACCGTTACATTTACAGGAAGCGATGGCGTAGCAGAAACCGTGCAAGTAGTTACAGGTGCTGACGGAAGTTGGTCTGTTGAGGCAAGTAATGAATTGGTTGAAGGTCAGTTTAGTGTAATTGCTACAGTGACTGATGCTGCAGGTAATACAGCTTCTGCAAGTGAAACTGGAGAGATTGATTTAACCGATCCTGCAATCACGATTAATCCTATTGAGGATACGAATGATGTAACCCCATCTGTAAGCGGTAATGTAATTGATGTACCTGCAGGGACCGAAGTTACATTAGTAATAACTGACAGTGAAGGTAATGAACAAACACTTACAACAACTACAAATACAGATGGTACATATACAGCGGATATTATTGCAGATCTCAGTGAAGGTGATTTCACAGTAACAGCAAGTGTTAGCGACACTGCAGGCAATAGCAGTACGGCAACTGTTACAGGTACGGTCGATTTAACCGCACCGAGTGTCACTATCAACAATATTGCTGATACAAACGATACAACACCTGTTCTTACCGGCTCTACCCAAGGATTAGCATCGGGCAGTGAAGTAACTTTAATTGTTACCGATAGCCTAGGGGCTGAGCAACAGTTAGTGACTACTATAAGTGCGGATGGTACTTGGAGTATTGAGGTTCCAACTGCTTTAAGCGAGGGGGATTTTACCGTAACTGCTAATGTATCTGATAATGCGGGTAACGCAGCTCAAGATTCACAATTAGGCTCAGTTGATACCACCCCTCCTTTAGTTGCAATAAATGACTTTGCTGATTCAAACGACACAACACCTATATTTAGTGGAACAACGAGTGATGTAGCACCGGGTAGCCTTGTTAGTATTTTAGTTACTGATGCAAATGGTGAGTCTCAAACATTGACGGCGGTTGTGTCAGAAGATGGAACTTGGCAAGTTGGTGCAACTCAAGCTGTTGCTGAAGGCGACTTTACAATTACGGCAACAGTAACAGACGCTGCAGGTAATGAAGCAAGCGATACCGGTACTGGAACAATTGATTTATCAGCTCCAATTATAGCAATTAATGTAATCCCAGATAGCGCCGATACTACTCCAACAATATCAGGTTCCGTACAAAATGTGCCAGCTGGAACAACGGTTACGTTAATATTGACGGATGCTGGTGGTAATACACAAACAATTACAACACAAACGCTAGCTGATGGTAGCTGGACAGCTGATGCTATTAATGAGTTAGTTGAAGGTGACTTTAGCGTTAATGCCATCGTTAGCGATGAAGCAGGTAACCAAAGTGAAACTTCAGCACAAGGAACTATCGATAATACCGCACCAACTATTACGATTGATGCACTCGCTGATAGTAACGATACAACACCGACAATTTCTGGCACTGTAACAGGCGAGCCAGAGGGCACCGTTGTTACTATTACCGTGACCGATGAAGCAGGTAACCCACAAACCATCACCACAGAAGTACAAGCCGATGGCACCTTTAGTATTGATGTACCAAATGAATTAAGTGAAGGTGAGTTTACTGTTGAAGTATCGGTTACCGATACAGCAGGTAATGAAACTACCGCAACAACAACGGGAGAAGTCGATACTGCCGCGCCAACGGTTATGATTGACCCAGTAGGTGATACTAACGACACCACCCCAACTATTTCAGGCACCGCAACAGGTGAGCCAGAAGGCACGGTTGTTACTATTACCGTGACTGATGAAGCCGGTAACCCACAAACTATCACTACAGAAGTACTCGCTGATGGCACCTTTAGTGTTGATGTGCCGAACGAATTAAGTGAAGGTGAATTTACTGTTGAGGTATCGGTTACAGATACTGCGGGCAATGAAACCACAGCAACTACGACTGGCGAGGTTGATACTTTAGCACCGGTGATCACGATAGATGCACTGGCTGATAGTAACGACACCACCCCAACTATTTCAGGCACCGCAACGGGGGAGCCAGAAGGCACGATTGTTACTATTACAGTAACTGATGACGCTGGTAACCCACAAATAATCACCACTGAAGTGCAAGCCGATGGTACCTTTAGTGTTGATGTACCAAATGAATTAAGTGAAGGCGAATTTACCGTTGAAGTATCGGTTACCGATACCGCAGGTAATGAAACCACAGCAACAACAACAGGAGAAGTCGATACTACCGCGCCAACAGTTATTATTGACCCCGTAGGTGATACTAACAACCCCACCCCAACTATTTCAGGCACCGCAACGGGTGAGCCAGAAGGCACATTAGTTACAATTACGGTAACTGATGAAGCAGGTAATCCACAAATAATCACCACTGAAGTACAAGCCGATGGCACCTTTAGTGTGGATGTACCAAATGAATTAAGTGAAGGCGAATTTACTGTTGAAGTATCGGTTACCGATACCGCAGGTAATGAAACCACAGCAACTACGACTGGAGAAGTTGATACTTCAGCACCGGTGATCACGATAGATGCACTGGCTGATAGTAACGACACCACCCCAACTATTTCAGGCACTGCAACGGGGGAGCCAGAGGGCACGGTTGTTACTATTACAGTTACTGATGAAGCAGGTAACCCACAAATCATTACCACTGAAGTACA